>LUYY01000044.1 GCA_001603415.1 Bacteroidales bacterium Bact_07
GTTAAGTAGGAATTCTATTTTACAAAAAAAACAAAATAAAGACAAGGGAAAAACCTACAAGGAAGCCGGTATAAACTTGTGCTGGGTTGTGGTCGCCTTTGATAAGGCGAGCCGATGCTAAAAAGCCTGAAGTAAAAATGCTTATGGCAAAAATTGGGATAGCCGATTGGTTCCCCTGCAATGCCGAGGCCAAAAGGAAACCAGTTATACCCCCCATCCCAATAAGGTGAAGGCTTATCTTCCAAAAATACGAAATGGCAGCCGAGACCATTAGGGTGTATATGCCAGCTTGCAAAATTTTTATAAGCACAAAAGGAACCTGAAGCCTTGTAAAAAGAAAGATTGTAAAGAGAAAGGGTAGTATTGATATGGCAAGAGGGAAAATCCTTTCCCTATTACTTTTCAGCTTATAATCATGAATTATGTTCAGCCTATGGAGCAATACCAGCAAAAGCAATGGTAAAACTACTGTATTGATGGCCACAAATACCGTAAGTATCAACTTGTACTTTAGGGGCAAAAAGGCAACAAATGAATTGGACGAAAAGATAACTATGAAAATGTAGGTAGTTGCAAGTATAGGGTGAAGGATAACTGAAAGTAAAAGCGATATCTTTTTTAGCATGTGGGGTTGTGGATTTAATTAAGTTCTTTTCTTAAACGAGCAACTGGTATTCCCAACTGTTCGCGGTATTTTGCAACGGTTCTCCGAGCAATGGGATACCCCTTGCCTTTTAGTATCTCCATTAGTTCCTCATCGGTAAGGGGATTCCGTTTATCCTCGTTATCGACACACTCCGAGAGAATTTTTTTGATTTCACGAGTCGAGACTTCTTCGCCTGAATCGGTTTGCATGCCCTCGCTGAAGAAGTGCTTAAGGGGGAATATCCCGAAATGGGTTTGGATATACTTGCTATTTGCAACACGCGAAATGGTTGAAATATCAAGTCCGGTTGCCTCGGCAACATCTTTCAGAATCATTGGCTTGAGTTTGCTCTCATCGCCATCGCGAAAGTACTCTTTTTGGTAATCGAGAATGGCCTGCATGGTTGTTAAAAGGGTATTCTGACGCTGTTTCAGCGCATCGATAAACCACTTGGCCGACTCAATCTTTTGCTTTACAAAGGCAATGGCCTCGCGCTCCTGACTGGAACTAAACTCCTTGTTATAGGCGTACGACTCAAGCATGTCGGCATAATCCTTGCTAATTCGCAATTCAGGGACATTATGGGAATTAAGGCTTAGCCTAAACTCTCCATCCTCATAGTCGAGAATAAAATCGGGTATTATATGCTGAGCCGACTGGTCGAAAGGATCAGTAAAACCACCGCCGGGCTTAGGGTTTAACTTTAAAATCTCATCAACGGCCAGCTTAAGCTTTTCGTCGGACAGGTTCAGCTTTGAGGCTATTTTATCGTAATGCTTTTTGATAAACTCGTCGAAGTGATACTTAAGGATTTTGTAAGCAATTTGAGTAATCTCATTTTGCTGTTCCTTGGCTTTGATTTGAATAAGCAGGCATTCCTGAAGGTCGCGAGCGCCTACCCCTGGTGGGTCGAACTCCTGAATCACATAAAGTATTCGTTCCAGCTCATCCTCATCAGTTTCAATTCCCAACGAAAAGGCAATATCGTCGGCTATAGCAGAGAGTTTACGACGAATGTAACCATCCTCATCGATATTGCCAATGAGGTAAAGCCCAAGCTGTTTTTCCCGCTCGTTTAGCTCGGCCATGCCGAGTTGGTTTTCAAGATGTTCGTGGAACGAGATACCGGTTGAAAAGGGAATTTCTTCACGCTTATCCTCGTACGATGTGTTGTTTGAGTAAAGCTTGTACGAGGGGATATCGTCATCGTTCAAGTAATCTTCAAGCGAGAACTCATCATCATTACCTTCCTTGTTGTCGTCGGGCATAACAAGTTCGGGCTCTGCTTGAGGTTCCGTTTGCTCTACCTCCTCGAGGATAGGGTTTTCCTCGAGTTCCTTCTTAATGCGCTGCTCAAGCAACATGGTTGGTATCTCCAACAGCTTAATCATTTGGATTTGCTGTGGCGATAACTTCTGAAGAAGTTTTTGCTGTAACCGCTGCTTGAGCATAGCCTTTTAGAATTCGCAGTTCTTGGGTGTGCGTGGGAATGGTATCACATCACGAATGTTGGTCATTCCGGTTACGAAAAGCAGTAAGCGCTCAAAACCCAAGCCAAAACCACTATGGGGTGCTGAACCAAACTTGCGGGTTTCCAGGTACCACCACACATCCTTTTCGGGTATATGCAGTTCGTGGATACGGTTAAGCAGTTTATCGTAAACCTCTTCGCGCTGGGAACCACCAATTATCTCACCAATTTTGGGGAAGAGCACATCCATGGCACGAACGGTTTTACCGTCATCGTTTTGCTTCATGTAAAATGCCTTGATTTCCTTAGGATAATCGGTAAGTATAACGGGTTTCTTGAAGTGTTTCTCCACCAGGTAACGTTCGTGCTCCGACTGCAAGTCGGCTCCCCAGAATACTGGAAACTCCCACTTTTGGTTAGCAGCCTCAAGTATTTCAATGGCTTTAGTGTAAGGCAACCTTTCGAATGGGTTTTCAATTACAAACTTAAGCCTGTCGATAAGTTCGTTATCGTACATCTTGTTGAGGAACTCCAAATCGTCGGCACAATGCTCAAGGGCATACCTAATAAGATATTTAAGGAAATCCTCGGCCAAATCCATGTTATCCTGAATGTCGTAGAATGCCATTTCGGGCTCAATCATCCAGAACTCAGCCAGGTGGCGAGGTGTATTAGAATTCTCGGCACGGAAGGTTGGCCCAAACGTGTAAACCTCGGAAAGGGCTAATGCACCCAGCTCAGCTTCAAGCTGGCCCGACACGGTTAGCTTTGCTTCCTTGCCAAAGAAATCCTCGTTCCAGTCAATTTTTCCGTCCTCGGTACGGGGAAGGTTATCCAAATCAAGGGTGGTAACACGGAACATAGCCCCAGCCCCTTCGGCATCGGAACCAGTGATAATGGGAGAATGAATGTAAAAAAAACCTTTATCGTTAAAGTACTTGTGAATGGCATACGCCATGGCATGCCTGATGCGAAGAACCGCTCCAAAGGTATTGGTTCGGGGGCGGAGGTGAGCAATCTCGCGCAGGAACTCCATGCTATGCCCTTTTTTCTGAAGTGGGTAAGTAGTGGCATCGGCCTCGCCTAAAACTTCGAGGTAGTTGGCCTGAATCTCGACGCGCTGACCCGAACCCGGCGAATCAACCAACAATCCCTTAACAGCAATACATGCACCAGTGGTAACTCCCTTAAGCTGCTCCTCGGTAAAACGGGTCATATCGAATACCACCTGAATATTATGAATGGTTGAGCCATCGTTTAACGCTACAAAGGCTACGTTTTTATTTCCGCGTTTGGTTCGTACCCATCCCATTGCGGCAACCTCGGTGCCAACAACTCCGCTATGGAGCAATAGTTTTACTTTTGTTCTTTCACTATTTCTCATGCCTGTATGATATCTTTCTCAAAAACAATACTTTTACACTTGATTTTAACCAGACAAAAATAGTAACTTTTCTCGGATTTCATGAATCTTAGTTGTTTTCGTTTGCATGAGTGAAAAGATTTTTGAGAAATGGGGCGCGGCAATTACTGCCATGCTATTGCTTGCAACATATCTTTTGGGGATTTCAGTTACAAGCACTATCGACGGCTGGGGTTACGCTGCCGATATTGTTAATGGGAACTCCTTGCTTCGCCCACATCACTTGCTTTACAGCATCACAGGGTTTTACTGGGTAAAGCTAATCCATGCCATACTCCCGGATGCCGAAACTATTTATCTACTTAAATTGATGAATGCACTTTGTGCATCAATAGCTGCTTTCATTTTTTTCTGGTTACTCCGACTTTTGGGAGTTGATGCCTTCCGAGCCGCTGCCTTTACCATTGCAGCTGGTCTAAGCTGGGGGTTTCTCCGGTTTTCAATTGAAAACGAAACATACATAATTCCTACAATGCTATCAGTTGGGGCAAGTTACTTTTACCTTAAAAACGAATATATTAAAAAATCAACTTACGTAATTTTTTCAGGATTACTGGCGGCCATGGCCTGCCTTTACCATCAGGTAATGTTTTTTTGGTGGCTTGCACTTTCTATCGCATCAATATCAACATTAAAACGTAAAAACTACCAACCTCTACTTTTCCTTGTCCCTGCTGTTTTAGTTCCTATTGCTTACATTCTTGCCATGGTATCGGAAGGTATCAGCACTAATTGGCATAACCTGTTCCAATATGTGTTTCAAGACTATATCACAGGGAATGCATCGGTTGAACTGAATTCAACAATTCTTTTAGTTGGGATTATCAACCTTTTCAGAACCTTTTTCCAAGTTCATGGGTATATCCCTTTCATACTTAAACAATCGTGGCTCTGGTGGATTCCGATTTTAGTAACAGGAATGGCATTGATTACGTTTTTAATAAAACTGGTTAGGCACACAAAACCTACAATTCCCGATAAGGTTCAAATGATTCACCTTGGGGCATTACTCATGCAGGTTGGGTTTGCATTTGTTGCGGGTGGGAATGCCGAGTTTATGGCAATGGTTCCTTTCCTCGCAATAATCTGGGCAACTGGTTTAGTAACAAATCGTAGTGCGGCTATATGGTTGGTTATTTCGGTAACAGTATGGAATCTATCGTTTGGGATTTTGCCCCAAAAGATTTACCCTGCCGAGAGCTCCGATCTGGTTTTAAAATCGATTAGAGAATACTCCGCAGAAAAGAAAGCCTATATCCTGACCGATGCCCCAAAAGTTATCAATCGGCTCGAGTATCATCAACTTCAAAAACCTTTAATTGTTAAGGAAGACACCATTCAATCGCAAAACATTACGGCCATTATCGATGGTTTATTTGCTGATGGTTACCAAGTTTACACCAACTGTATGTTTTACCCCAAGGTCACCTCAAGGGCAACAATCGTAAAATCAAACTCTATTGATTGGCGCAAACTGATAGGTTACAAAATAACCCTAACCGACTCGGTTACAACCCCAAGCGGTAAAGTTTACCTGACAAAAATCTCAAAGTAAGGTATTAGTAGCCGCTCCCGTAGGTTTTAAAGCTGCCCATGATGAAGATTTCCTTAGGTGTAACACTAAGCACTGGTATTGGGCTTTTGCTAAGCATCTGTTGAGCTTGGCTTCCTAAAACAAAATCGCTAAGGGCAATGTTTTGCTCGGTCATAATGCTAATAAGGTCGGCATTAACATCAAGGGCATACTCAATGGTGATATCGGTTATATTTTCGCCTCGCAAGCTTGCCTTTTGGAAACGCACCTCGTGTTCCTTTAGGTAACTGCAAACCTGCTTGGTGTAGGCATTGAGTTTGAGGTCAATTTCATCGGTTTGCATGGTGGCCACTGCAATTACATGCACCTCGGCATCAAAAACCTTAGCTATTTCGGTGGTAATGGGAACTTTCTGTCGGGTATCGGCAGTAACGTCGATAGGCAAAATAATTTTTTGGATATCGCGCGGCATGGCACCATGCCTAATGGTTATTACCGGACACTGTGTGGCCGAAATAATGCGAAACGCATTGCTCCCAATAAAAAACTCCTCGAATCCCGAAGCCCCATGGGTTGAACAAATAATTGCAGACTCCTCAAAGGCATGAGCCTGGTTAACCACCTCGCGGTAAATCTTACCCTTTTTGATGATAAAGGTTAAATTTGCGCTGTTGGCCATTTTGGTTGAGTACTCCTCGATCAAGGTCTCAAATTTCTTCTCTATCTTTTTATACTCCTCCTCAAACTGCCCGGGTGTTAAATCGGTGGGGTATTTTTGCACATGCACCATTTGAACCACACTATCGAACCTATTGGCAAATATTATTGCCAATCTTAAGCCGTTTAGCGATTCCTTTGAAAAATCTATGGGCACTATAATATGCTTCATGGCAGTAAAAGTTGGTTTCAAGCAAATCTAACTAAAAATTGAATATCAATTCAAGTGCAATGTGTTAAAAGTGTAATATTTCGCAATGTTTTTTTGTTCTATTTAACCTTAATAAACAGAAGTTTACACAAAACTCGTATAACTTAGCGAACATTCAAACACCTTGTAAAGCACATATAACCATGACTCGTAAGCGGATTGTTCTTTGGGTATTGTTTTTTTCGGTTGCTGTTGTTGCCATCTCTCTGGCTAAAAAACCCACCAGCAGGGAGTTTTCGGATAAGACAAAACCCGCAAAGGGAACAGCCATAATTATTACAGGCGCAGCAGCTAAAATTGCACAGGAGGCAGCCCTGCTCCAGAGCCTTTACGAGCGAGGCGAACTTAACGATGTGGTATTTATTTCAGGGGCAAGTTCTGGTGCTCTGAATGCAGTGATGCTAAATGCTATTCTTGAGAAAAAGTTAACGTGGAAGCAGTACCGTGAGATATTTGCCGATATCAAAAATGATAATGTTTTCAGGATTGACAAAAAAGGCTTACCTGTTAGCAATGAGCCCCTGCGCCAGCTGCTTCAGGAAGTTGTGGTCAACAAACTGGGATATCGAACCTTTGCCGATTTGCCCATACCAACTGCCATTTCGGTGGTAAACCTCCGACCTTCGCCCCTTAGCGAGGGTACATACAGATTCTGCAACCGAAAAATTAACCGCGAGAGCGATTCGACGCTTAACCTTATTGATGTTTTAATGGCCTCAACGGCCTACCCACTTGTTTTTCCGCCTGCACGCATAAGCGGTATTAAAACCATTCCCGATATTCCTTACTACGATGGAGGTATTGGCGACGACCGTGTTCCCTTTCAGGCTTTAGTTGATTTTGAGAACTACCGGAAACAACCCGTTGAACGGGTAATAATAATTTCGCGAAAGCGCGATACCGATATGACCCTTGCCGATGAACTTAAACCATTCGGTTACGAAATAAAAACCAAAGGGAATAATGGTTTTTCGCCCGATGTGCTTACCTCGATGGGTTTTTGGCGTAGGCTCGAACATCTGAATAAGCGTTACCCTGAAATGGCCGACAAAACATGGGTATTTGTACCCGATTACGATTACAGCTTTCCCATGTTCGATTTTAACAACCTTAACGAACAATATGAGCTAACCTACCGATGGGCTCAGTCAAATTCGCCCGTTCAGCTTAATGATTTCCTGAAACGAAAACCCAAGCTGATTAAACCCTAAAAAATGTTATTTTTGCCAAAAATTTAGGAAGATGGATATTGTATTAAGTGGAATTCGTTCAACCGGCAAGCTACACCTTGGTAACTATTTTGGCGCATTGCGCAACTTTGTTCGCATGCAGCACGAGAACAAGTGTTTCTTTTTTATTGCCGATTACCATTCGCTAACCACCCACCCTACCCCCGAAGATTTACACGGCTCAGTAAAACAGGTACTTGCTGAATATTTGGCCTGCGGCCTCGACCCCGAAATAGCCACACTATACATACAAAGCGACTTACCACAAATTCCGGAACTATATCTTTTACTAAATATGAACGCCTATAAGGGCGAACTTGAGCGATGCACATCGTTTAAGGAAAAGGTTCGTAAACAACCCGATAACGTAAACGCAGGTTTGCTTACCTACCCCACCCTAATGGCTGCCGATATTCTCATTCATAAGGCAACCAAGGTGCCTGTGGGCAAAGACCAGGAACAACACCTGGAAATGACCCGCACCTTTGCCAACCGATTCAATAGAATGTATAAGGTTGATTACTTCCCCGAACCGGTTGCATTCAACTTTGGCGAAGATTTGGTGAAAATCCCAGGCCTCGATGGCTCAGGTAAAATGGGGAAGTCCGAGGGTAATGCCATTTACCTCTCCGATGACCCGGAAACTATCCGAAAAAAGGTAATGAAAGCCGTTACCGATTCGGGCCCAACCCAGCCTAATCAACCTAAACCCGAGGCCATCCAGAACCTATTCACCATCATGAAAGCCATTTCGAGTCCCGACACCCTTCAGTATTTCGAAGATAAATACAACGCCTGTGAGATTCGCTACGGCGATATGAAAAAACAGCTGGCCGAGGATATCATCACCTTTACTACACCAATCCGCGAAAGGATTGAAGCCATACTTTCCGACAACGATTACCTGCGGAAGGTTGCCCGGATGGGTGCTGAAAAAGCCCGCGAAAGCGCCTCAAAAACCATTCGCGATGTAAGGCACATTATTGGATTCCGAGAGTTTTAAAAGCGATTACCAAATAAAAAAGGGTGTTGCTTTGTTCAACACCCTTTTCTGTAAAATTCCTTGCCAACCCTATCGATATGCTCTTTTAGTTCTTGGGTAGAGATTGAATGGTAGTTAACCACATCTACATGGTAGGGAATGGAAATTCCCTCGTTTAGGATACCTGCTATGTCTAGAATTACTTTACTGTTTAAACTCTCACCAATCAAAGCCAGGTCAATATCGCTCCCGTTTTTATAATTTCCTTTAGCCCTACTCCCAAAAATAATTGCAGCCTCTACCTCAGGGTAACTTTTTAAAACATCAACTATCAGTAAATAGCTCTTCTTGGATATACCAAATGTTTCCATTACCTAAGTTCCTTTAATTTAGTGTAGAGTTGCTCAATACCATGAATAAATTCATCGCGCACCAACTGGAACGATTGATTTGCAGCAAATTCATCGTAGGTATGCGACATTTGGTTCCGTTTTTCGAGCATTTCAATCCAAAGGTCACCATCCTGAATAAGTTCGTTCTTAAATGCTTCCTTTATGGTATCGCGGGGGAATCTTACCTCAACACCCATTTCCTGAAGGTAATCCTTAAGTGTTTTCCACCCAAGTTCAAAAGTAAACTCAAAGTATTGTATAACTCCCGCTTTTTCCAATTCGGATGGTGTTTCATTCAATAAAGCATCCTTTAAACGTAAAAACGCTTTCTCAAAGTTGTCGAATCGTTGCTTCCACCTTATATCCATTTTTGAGAAATTTTATTTTAAAGTTCAAGACAGGTAATTATCAACACCCTACTCAAGTTCCCAGTCGAACCCATCCTTGCGGTCGCGAACAATTACCCCAAGCTTTGCAAGCTCATCGCGAATCCTATCGGAAGTGGCAAAGTCCTTGCGCTGCTTTGCCTCCAGGCGCATATTCAGCAGCATTTCAACCAGCTTTGCTGTTAACTCGGCATGTTTCGAGCCCGAAGTATGCTCATCAATAAGTCCAAGGATATCAAAGATAACCGTTCTAAAGAACGATTTTAGCTCATGTAAATCGGCCTCGCTAATGGTTTCCTTACCTTCGGCAAGCAGGTTAATCTGTCGAACCCAGTCGAAGAGGACAGCAATGGCAACCGGGCTGTTTAGGTCGTCGTTTAGGGCTTCGTAAACCTTTTCCTTTAGCAAATCAACCTTTACACTCGATGTAGCCGAAGGCTTAATGCGATCGAGCTGGCGGTTAGCCGCCAAAAGGCGGGCAAGGCCCTTATCGGCAGCCTGAAGGGCCTCGTTCGAAAAGTCGAGAGTTGAACGGTACTGTGCCTGAAGTATGAAAAATCTTATGGTCATAGGGCTGTAGGCTTGCTCGAGTAACCTGTGTGAGCCGGTGAAAAGTTCCTCTAAGGTGATGAAATTCCCCAGCGACTTGCCCATTTTTTGACCATTAATGGTAATCATGTTGTTGTGCATCCAGTATCGTACAGCCTGTTTGCCGTTGGCAGCAACACTTTGGGCAATTTCGCATTCATGGTGGGGAAAAAGCAAATCCATTCCACCCCCGTGAATATCGAATGGCTCGCCAAGGTATTTGGTGCTCATGGCCGAGCACTCCAAATGCCAACCGGGAAAGCCTTCGCTCCACGGCGATGGCCAACGCATAATATGTTGCGGAGATGCCTTCTTCCAAAGCGCAAAATCGAATGGGTTCTGCTTTTCATCCTGCCCATCGAGCTGACGGGTATTGGCCATTAAATCGTCAATATTGCGTCCGGAGAGAATGCCGTAGCTATGTTTCTTGTTGTATTTAACCACATCGAAGTAAATGGAACCATTCCGCTCGTAGGCAAAGCCATTGTCAATTATCTTTTTAACCAGCTCAATTTGCTCAATGATATGTCCCGATGCCCTGGGTTCAATGCTCGGCGGAAGCACGTTCAGTAACTTCATGGCACTGTGATACCTATCGGTATAGTACTGAACCACCTCCATGGGCTCCAGCTCCTCAAGTCGAGCTTTCTTGGCTATTTTATCCTCTCCTTCATCGGCATCGTTCTCCAGATGACCAACATCGGTTATATTCCTAACATAGCGAACCTTATACCCCAAATGTTTTAGGTATCGAAATAGCAAATCGAAAGTTATTGCCGGGCGGGCATGTCCAAGGTGTGGATCACCGTAAACGGTTGGTCCACAAACATAAAGACCTACATGGGGTGGATTAATTGGCTCAAAAACTTCTTTCTTGCGGGTAAGTGTATTGTAAATAACAATTTGGTTCATAATAAAAAGATTGATTTAAGAAATAATGAAACTAAAAAAACGATGCAATTGCCAAACCTAATGGCAACATCGCGAAAAGACATTTATGGAGCTTACTCGTTTCATGTTTGCAAAAGTAATGATTTTTAGATTTTTCTTATAGAAATCAAGAGTCAGAAATCAGGAGTCAGTAACCTCAATACCTTCTGAGGCTCACATTTAACAATTCACTAACCTTCTTTTACTATTTGATGGTTGATAGCTAAGGCAAGTTCCCCTATCTAATCCAGCTAATTCCAAACATTCCTCTAACTTCCTTTAACTCCCTCATATTCTGACTTCTACTGTTTAACGTCTCACGGTTAACGCTTTACGGTTAACGTATATATTCCCCTAACTTCTTTTAACTTCATCATATTCTGTCTGCTACCGATTAACGGCTCACGTTTAACGCTTTACGTTTATATTCCTCTAACTTCCTTTAACTTCCTCATATTCTGACTTCTACCGTTTAACGACTCACGGTTAACGCTTAACGTATATATTCCTCTAACTTCTTTTAACTCCCTCATATTCTGTCACCTACCGATTAAGGATTCCCGAGCCACCTTAACAATTCACTTTTAATCCTACACTATTTTCCCATCCCCCAGTTCAACCAACCAAAGATTTCCGTAAATTGCACACTTCAAACCAATTATGTTACGGATATGAAAGCACAAGGTTTAATTAGCATGGCCGTTGCCTTTACATTTGCCACTTTGCTGGTATCGTGCGATAGTAGTAGCAAGAAAAAGATTGAACTACTCGTCAAGGAAAATGAAGCCTTACGTAACGAGGCAAGGATGAAGGATTCCACCATAAATCAATTTTTCGCTTTTATGGGCGAAATTGAGGAGAACCTGAGCGTTATTAAGCAAAAGGAACAAACCATTAGCAAGAGTGCCATAGCAGGCAGCGAACTTAAACCCGATGTGCGCCAGCAAATCGATGAGGATATTCAAACCATCAACATGTTGATGGACAAAAACCGCCAAACCATTGTTTCGCTGAGGAAAAAACTTAAAGAGGCAAACCTTAAAGTAACTGAATTTGAACGTATGATTGCCAATGTAACTCAGCAGCTCGAGGAAAAGGAACATGAAATTGAGCAGCTCAAGGAAAACTTAGCTCAACTAAACTTCACCGTAACCCAATTAAATGCCCGTATCGATACTCTAATGGAAGAAAAAGTTGAGATGAATGTTAAAATTCAGAGTCAAACCGAGCAGCTAAACACCGCATGGTATGCCATTGGTTCACGACGTGAACTCATCGATAATAAGGTAATTGATAAAACCGGAGGTTTTTTGGGCATTGGAAAATCGAGCAAAATGAAAGCTGAGTTTAACCATGACTACTTTGTTCGTATCGATATTACAAAAACTGTAAGTATACCCCTTACGGCTAAAAAGGTGAATGTAGTTACCACACACCCTAAGGATTCGTATACCCTGGTTACCGACGAGAAAGGCCTGGTTAAGGAGCTTAAAATTACCGATACCCAAAAATTTTGGTCAGTTTCAAAGTACCTGGTGATTGAGGTGGAGTAGCGTATTCTTTCGATTGAATAACGATAAAAAAGGGAAGCCCAAAATCCACAATAATTTGTAATATTGTGCCCCTAAATACTTTTTGGGGCTAATATCCGTTTTGTAATGCAAAATTGTCTCAAGTTGATAAAACTCTCACACACCCGATTGTTACTGTTAAGCATTGTTTTGCTTTTGGGAATATGGTCGTGCTCATCGCAAAAGAATACTTTTGTGAGCCGGAACTACCATAACTTAACATCATACTACAACTACTACTACAACGCTTACGATAACTACAAAAACGGAACTCAGCGAGCCGAGAAGGGCATCAACTTTAATTACACCCTTAACCTGCCGGTTTTACTCATAGGCGAGAGTCAAGTTCCTGGAATTGTTTCGGGCGATATGGAGCGCACGCTCAACAAGTGCACCATGTTGCTGGCTCGCCATTCCATTACCGTTAAGCCAGCACGTAAAAAAAATACATTAAGCCCCAGGGAAAAGGAGTTTATGAGCCTTAACGAGTATGTTAGGTGGGCGCGAGAATCGTGGTTGCTGGTTGGTATGGCTCACACCTGGAAGCAGGATTTAACTAAGGCTCGTTCATCGTTTGAGTTTGTAATAAGGCAGTTTCCCGGGTTACCCATCTGGTTCGAGGCTCAGGTTTGGCTGGCCAGAGTTGCCATTCTTGAGGGCGATTATGTTGATGCTCAGGATAGGCTAAAATCGGTTGAAGGCAATCGTAAACGCCCCCGTGATAATAATTTTAATCATCTACTCTCATCAACCTGGGCTTACTACTACCAAAGGCAGCAGCAACCCGAATCAATGCTTCCTTACTTAAGGAAGGCCATTGAGCTTGCCCCAAAAAAGAGCGATAAAATCAGATACACCTACATTCTTGCTCAAACCCTGCAGCAGCTTGGTAAAACCGGCGAGGCTCTGGTTGCCTACCAAAAGGTTTTAAAAATGAATCCCGCCTACGATATGGCTTTTAGCGCGCGTATCCAAATGATTGCACTAAGCCAAAAAAAGGGCGATGAACTTAAGCATGAGCTTATCAAGCTGTCGAAGGATGCTAAAAATACCGACTACCTCGACCAACTTTATTTTACCCTCGGTAACCTTGAGCGCAAGGATGGAAATATCGACAAGGCTATTGAGTACTACACCCTATCGGCAAAGTACAGCAAGAGCAATAGCAACCAAAAAGGCATGTCGTACTTGGTGTTGGCCGATTACTATTTCTCAAAAAACGATTACACCCTTGCTCAGGCCTACTACGATAGTTCATACAACTCCCTTGATAATACTTACCCCGAATTTCAACGAATTGAGCAAAAGGCAAAATACCTTAACGCGCTTGTCGAAAACATAAATACCATTAAAACCGAAGATAGCCTTTTAAGGGTTGCAGCCATGCCCAAGGAGGAGCGTGATGCGCTTATTAAAGCCATTATTGCCAACATTGAGGTTGAGGAACAGCGTGCAAAGGCCATGGAGCAGGATGAGCGCAACCAGTCGCTTTTATACCAGCAATCGCAGCGATTCCGAACCGAAAACACCCAGGAAGGAGGCAAATGGTATTTTTACAACCAGGCATCGCTAAGCTATGGCCAATCGGAATTTCAGATGAAATGGGGCAAGCGTAAACTTGAGGATAACTGGCGACGAAAGAATAAGCGTTTGCTATCAAGCGATGAGGTTACGGTGGCTGGTACCGGCGCAACAACCGGACAAGAACCCCAAAAACAGCTATCGCCTAAAACACCCGAGTATTACCTGGTAAACCTACCATTTAGCGATTCGCTTAAACAGCTTTCAATTGAAAAGGTTAAAAATGCCATGCTCCGGGTTGCAGAGATTTACGAGGTAAACCTTTCCGATTACAATGAGGCTAAAGCGGCTTACCTGAAACTTGCCCAACGATTTGCCGACCAAGAAATTGCAGCAAACGCCTACTACAGGCTATACCGAATGGCCTCACAGTATAACCAACACGATGATGCAGCCCAGTTCCGTAATACCCTAATTACAAACTATCCTAAAAGCCCCTATGCCATTCTGCTCTCCAATCCAGCCTACTTTGAGCAGCTAAGTAGGCAGCAAAACGAGGGTGAAGAAATTTACCAAAAAGCATACGATTTTTACACCAAGGGTCAACATTCCGATGCCCTCAGCGTTTTGCAAGGCGGTATGACAAAGGTTAAAAACACACCACTTGAACCAAAATTCTTACTGCTTGAAGCGCTTTGCCAGGCAAAAACTGCCGAACTAAAGGTTTTCAAAAGTTCACTTTCGAACCTTGCCACTACCTTCCCAAAAACCGACGAGGGTCAGTTGGCCGAAGTTATGCTGAAGCAGCTTGAGCAACGGGAGTTGCAGCTGGTTTCGGGACAAACCGATTTGGATATAGCACCAGTAACCGCTCAACCCGAAACCCAATCGTCAATTTATACATCTGCCGAAGGCGAGCATATGTTTGTTCTCTTGGTGCCCAAACGGTCAAATATCAATCAAACCAAATTCAATATCATCTCATTCAATGTTGATGAATTCATTGAGGCCGACCTCAATGTTACCAATCAACCTTTCAACGATTACGTTGAGATGATTACCTGCACAGGTTTAAAGGATAAGCAAACGGCCATCAAGTACTTTAAAATGATAAGCAAGGAACCAAAAGTCTTTGCAGGCCTTAAGCCTACAGATTATCAGATGTTTGTGATAAGTATCGACAACTTTGCACGATTTTTGGGCGATAAGTCGATACCCGATTACCTGAACTTTTTTAAAGCAAACTATAAAACCGAGTAAAACAATGCAGCCCTCCATTCTTTGGGTAGACGATGAGATTGATTTGCTCCGCCCGCATATCATTTTTCTGGAGCAAAAGGGCTACCGCGTTCTTACTGCCAGCAACGGACACGATGCTATTGAACTGGTAACCCAAAACCCTGTCGATTTGGTGTTTTTGGACGAAAACATGCCCGGAATAGGTGGACTTGAAACTTTACCAAAGATAAAAGCCATAAAACCAACACTGCCGGTAGTGATGGTAACCAAGAGCGAGGAAGAGAACATCATGGACATGGCGGTGGGTGCGCAAATATCCGACTACCTCATCAAACCGGTTAACCCCAAGCAGGTTCTGCTGGTGGTAAAAAAGTTTGTCCATGGCAAAGAACTTGTATCGGAAAAGCAGCTTGCCGATTACCGCAATGAGTTTAGGTTGATTTCCGATTTGATAGCCACGGCTAAAAACCACGTGGATTGGACAGAAATTTACCGTAAACTTGCGGCATGGCAGGTGAAGTTAGCCGATAATCCCGATACAAGCCTAAAGCAGATGCTCGAAATGCAGTTCGATGAGGCTAACCAGGTTTTTGGCAAATTCATCAAGGCAAACTACCTTAAATGGTTTCAAAAAACTGAGGGGAGCAAGCCACTGCTTTCCCCATCGGTTTTAAAAAACAAGGTTTTCCCGTTAATCAGTTCAGGCAACAAGGTGCTGCTATTAGTAATTGATAACTTCCGCTACGACCAATGGAAAATCATAGAGCCCATTCTGGCCGAAAGCTGGCAGGTTCATGTCGATGAAACTTATTTCAGCATTCTTCCCACTGCTACACAGTATGCCCGTAATGCCCTTTTCTCAGGCTTAATGCCACTTGAAATCTATAAAACTTACCCCGACCTGTGGATTTTTGACGAGGAAGAGGAGGGTAAAAATATTTTTGAAAAACAACTACTAACGGCACAGCTTCAGCGGCTTGGACTAAACATAAACTTCTCGTACATCAAAACCGATACCCTAAAGGGTATTGCCGGCGGAATTAACATCAAGGAGTTTTTAAGCAACAACCTTGCTGTTTTGGTTTACAACTTTGTGGATGTGATGTCGCATTCCCGTACCGATTCCGAAATGATGCGTGGCCTGGCAGCCGACGAATCGGCTTACCTGTCGCTTACCCGTTCATGGTTCTTACATTCCGACCTGAAAGAATTCCTTGACCAGGCTGCAAGCCTTGGCGTTCAGGTTGTGCTAACAACCGACCATGGAGCAATACGTGTTAAAAATCCCGTGAAAGTAGTTGGCGATAGGGCCACATCAACCAACCTGCGCTACAAATTGGGTAGAAGCCTAAACTATAACCCCAAGGAAGTGTTTGAGGTTCGAAAACCCGAGGAGGCTCATCTACCTAAACCCAACATCAGCTCATCGTTCATTTTTGCAATGGGAAACGACTTTTTAGCCTACCCCAATAACTTTAACTACTACGCATCGTACTACCGCGATACTTTTCAACACGGTGGCATCTCGCTGGAGGAAATGATTGTTCCGCTTGTAACCCTAAATCCACAAAAAAGGTAGCATGATAACCATTGAACTTCAGAACATAGGCGATATTGAAGATGTTGCACACCAAATCATCGGTGCAGTAAAGGGAAAGAACATTATATGTTTTTACGGAACAATGGGTGCAGGCAAAACAACCCTAATCAGAGCCATTTGTAAGGTGCTCGGCGTTGCCGATGTAGTTACAAGTCCATCGTTTGCGCTGGTTAATGAGTACACCGATAGAAACGGCAAGCCCGTTTACCATTTCGACTTTTACCGCATTAAACGTATCGATGAGGTTTACGATTTTGGTTACGAGGAGTACTTTTACAACCCCGATGCCTTTTGCCTTATTGAATGGCCTGAGTTAATTGAACAAATACTGCCTGTTGATGGCGTTGCCAACATTCACATTAACGTAAATGCCGATGGCAGCCGAACCCTACAAATATCGGCTTAGCTATAACCTTAAACCCTTAGTTTTCGTATAAATTTAGCATCTTGTACTTAATGAGCATAAGCTGATTCTTATTAACTTGCATTTCTAAAAAAATTAACGGGCATGAATAGTCCTAAATTTTCAGAGTTCCCCCATGCAAAGGGTTTACTCGTTCAGGAAGAACGAATTGAATATAAGAGGAAGTACAAGCAGCTGATAATAGGTATTCCCAAGGAAGTTGACCCCACCGAAAGCCGAATCCCGCTAACCCCTGAAGCAGTAGAAATACTGGTTCAAAGCGGACATCAAATTATTATTGAGAAGGATGCAGGCCGACAGGCCAACTATTCCGATATGGAGTACAGCGAAAAAGGAGCCCGCATAGCCGCTACACCAACCGAGGTTTACCAAAGCGATATCATACTTAAGGTTTCACCACTTACACCAAAGGAGTACGATTACCTGCGCGAGAACCAGTCCATACTATCGTCACTTCACCTAAACAATCATACCGGCGAATACCTAAAAAGCCTTATTCAGAAAAAAGTTACCGCAATTGCTTTTGAAAGCATATCGGATTCCGACGGAGAATTTCCGTTTGTTCAGGCTATGAGTTCCATTGCCGGCAGCACTTCGGTTCTTGTGGCTGCCGAATACCTTAGCAATGTGAACAAGGGTAAAGGGGTGATGCTGGGCGGTTTAACAGGCATTTCACCCACCGAGGTGGTCATTCTGGGTGCCGGCACCGCAGGCGAGTATGCAGCCCGAGCAGCTCTTGGGCTTGGCGCCACAGTTAAGATATTCGACAATTCCATTAAAAAATTGATGGATATCCAGAATATTTTGGGTCAGCGTTTATTCACATCCATCTATCATAAGCAGGTGCTCGATAAGGTTCTAAAAACCGCCGATGTTGTTATTGGCACTTTAGCCCCCGAGGAAATCAATTTAAATTACCTGGTATCGGAAGATCAGGTTAGGTTAATGAAGCGGGGGGCAGTAATTATTGACCTTGGTATCGACCGCGGGGGATGCTTTGAAACCTCGGAAATACGCGACCATAACAACCCTTCGTATGTTAAGCATGGAGTAATACACTACTGCGTGCCCAACATTACTGCCCGTGTGGCTCGAACAGCCTCAATTGCCATGAGCAACGTTTTTGTTCCCTTACTGCAGCAAATAGCCCAGAGCGGTGGCTTGCTTTCGCAGCTAAAGGAGGATAGCGGCCTACGCCATGGCGTTTACCTGTTTAACGGTATTCTCACGAACGAGTATCTGGGCAAGCTTTACGATATCCCTTCGCGCGATATCAACCTGCTCATGGCTGCCTTCTAGCGCTACTGGGGAACAAAAAGGTAAGTGATACTGCCCCGTTGCCGGGCAGTCCCTGAAATAGCAGTAAAGATACTGGCCATGGCGGCCTGTATGGCCGCCTGATTAATACATTCGTCGGTTACCGAGTTAGCCCTATCGATGCTGGCATCGGCAACTCGCCCATCGGGCTTCACCTCGATGTTTACCACCACCTGTCCGCCAAGCTCGCACTTGTACGATGGTACAGGCAGGTGCAAGGCCTTTCGCCCTAAAAGGTAGTACGACACCACGGTTGGTCCTTTATACTGACCCTCTTTCGATTTGGGAACACTCTTTTCAGGTGTGTTTGGTATGTTGGCCTCAATATCCTTTTGGGCTTGCTCGTACAGTTCTCTGTTCTGCTGCATACGCTCGTAAACCTGATTGGCCTCGCGGTAAAGCTCATCGGCATCAGTATTTTTTTCATCGCTTAGCCCTGCATTCAAATCGGTTTTAGAAGCATCAACTGCAAAGTTCCGGATGGCCTCAGTCTCAAATTCCGGTTTAAGCGCATCGGGCGGAAGCGTGGGCTCAAGCTTTTGCTGAACTATTTCCTCCTCCTTGGGCTCCTCAAACTCCATCTCGATGGTTGAGCCGTAGTACTCCTTGCGGGTTTCAATCTTTAGAGCCAAAAAGAGAATGATTAAAAGTAGATGCACAACAATAGTACTCAGTATCCCAACCTTATGATGGTTAACCCCCACCGTGATGGCTGTGTAGAACCTATCAATGGCATCCTCAATTTTTTGGGCAAAAGACATTACGGTTGCTTTTTCAATAACCCCACAAAGATAATTGCTTAGCACGAAAAGTGGTAGGTAAAAATGAAATTAAGAGAGAGTGCGTGCAAGGAATTAAAAAATCGATAGATGATGAAAATATTTGTTAGTTACTTTGCAATAAGCCTGACAACTAAAAGACCTTTACACTCAAAATATGATTTGTAGTCATGGTGTTTTAGTACTTATGTTAGTTGACAGCAAACAATTAAAAAAACTGAAAAGATGGATACAGACGATTTGTCTAGAGAAGCATATAAAGGAATTATAATTGAAGCAGAAAAATTAACTCACGATTTGACATTGCATTATGGAATGCTGTCTTATGATTGCAAAAATGAAACTGAATACCTTGAGAAAGCAGAACTTCTTACAAAGAGAATAATGAAATTTAATGAGGAAGAGTTGGATGATTTTTTCTGGAGCACCCCTCCAAATAAAGAAAGACTAAATGCTACTCTCAAGAAAATATTAGCTAACATCGAAAAAAGTCAAAGCTTTACCAATTGAAAAACGAAAATTTGACTTTTAGCACTCTTGTCCTGTAAAAAACTTACCCTCGCTCGGCGGAGTCCGCGGCTTCATCGTACATAAATAGCGGCCTCTGACCGCGTAAAATTCTCTCGGTAAGTTTTCCATTTAGGGCAAATGTAAACCATTTCGTTCAGAGAAATAGCCCGCAATCCCTTACTGCATATAGCCTCAAACCTTTAAACCATTCCCCTCTGCAACTGACGCGCACCAACAAGTGTGCATCCTACCCAAACATCTCCTTAACCTTGTGGAGGGCTTCCACAAGACGGTCAATTTCGTCAAAGGTGTTGTAGAATGCGAGCGAGGCACGCACGGTGCCATCGATGCCGTAGTGGTCAATAACGGGTTGGGTGCAGTGGTTTCCCGTACGGACGGCTATGCCCATCTTGTCGAGTATCATTCCGGTATCGTACGGATGAATTCCGTTGAGCAAGAACGAGATGATGGCAGCCTTTTCCGGAGCGTTACCGTATATGGTTAGCCCGTCAATCTCCTTTAGCTTGTTGGTTGCATATTTAAGCAGCTCGTCCTCGTATGCCGTGGCAACCTCGGGGCCAATGCTCATATAGTAATCAAGTGCGGTGCCCAAACCGGCTGCGCCAATGTAATTTGCCGTTCCGGCCTCAAACTTAAAGGGTAACTCGTTAAAAGTGGTTTTCTTGAACGATACGGTTGCTATCATATCGCCGCCGCCCTGCCAGGGAACCATTCGGTCGAGCCATTCCTCCTTGCCGTAAAGCACTCCAATTCCCGTTGGCCCATAAATCTTATGGCCCGAAAAGACATAAAAATCAGCATCTAACTTTTGAACATCTATTATACCGTGCTTAACGCCTTGTGCCCCATCAACAAGAACAGGGATATTGTGGCTGTGCGCAATGCGCACAATCTCGGCAATAGGGTTAACCGTTCCCAATGTGTTTGATACATGCGTTACAGCAATAATTCTAGTTTTGGGAGTGATAAGTTCAGATAATTTGTCGAGCATAAGCTCGCCATTGTCGTTGAACGGAAGTACCTTAAGGGTTGCGCCCTTCCGCTCGCAGAGCAACTGCCAGGGCACTATGTTGGAGTGGTGCTCCATTTCGGTAACCAGCACCTCATCGCCATGGTGGACAAAAACCTCGCCAAATGAAAAAGCCACAAGGTTGATAGAGGCGGTTGTGCCAGATGTGAATATGATTTCCGAGGTTTTGCGGGCATTCAAAAACCTACGAACCACCTCGCGGGCGTTCTCATACTCGCGGGTCGATTCATCGCTGAGCTTATGGACTCCCCGGTGAATATTAGCGTTAATCTCCTTGTAGAATCGTTCAATGGTTTGCAGTACACAGGTAGGTTTCTGCGTTGTAGCCCCGTTATCAAAGTAAACCAACGGCCTCCCATAAACCTCGCGCGATAAGATTGGGAAGTCTGAGCGACGCTGATTTAAGTTGATGGTTGTTAGTTGATGGTTGTTAGTTGAATTATCAATATCCATAGGGTTAGTTTTTTTTATGCATCTAGGGTTTTATAGTAGTTTATGAAACCGTTTAAAATTCTCTTGCAGGTTTTAATTTTCTCTAGAATCA
>LUYY01000045.1 GCA_001603415.1 Bacteroidales bacterium Bact_07
TATAAGGCATCGGCGGGTTCGGGGAAAACGTATCGGCTTGTGGCTGAATACATAAAAATGCTAATCGAGAAACCGGATGTTTACCGTAGAATTCTTGCTGTAACCTTTACCAACAAGGCTACAGCTGAGATGAAAGGCCGCATTATTGACAAGCTCTACAAACTGAAAAAAAATGCAGAACCCGAGATGATGCAGACCCTTAAAGCCGAAACCGGCAAGGATGAGGCCACCATTAGTAAGCAAGCGGGAATAGCACTCTCGTACATTCTTCACGATTACTCAATGTTTAGCATAAGCACCATCGATAGCTTTGTGCAGCGCATTATCCAAAACCTGCTCTGGGAATTAGGCCAGCATGGCAATAACGAATTAATTCTGGATTACAATCCCTACATCGAAAAGGCTACCGATGCCCTACTCGACGAGCTAACAAACCACCCCGAACTGTTTGACCATGTAAAAAGGATGATTGAAGAGAGGCTCGACGAAAATAAATCGGCCAACATTCAAAACGAACTCATTGAATTGGGGAAATTGCTGTTCCATGAACAGTATAAACTGCTAAGCTCCGACGAACGCGAACTAATGCACAACAAGGAAGCACTTGAAAAACTGAAAGCCGAGGTTAATCGGATAATTGATGAAATTAACGAAACAACCAAAAAACTGTCCGCAAATGTTCTGGAACACATCTGTAAGTCGGACATAAATGGAATTAATAGTGATAATTACCGCGATTTTTTCAAGAAAAGAGGTGGAATAATCCCAATGATAGTTAATCTTAGCGATTTAAAACGATTTACACCCATCGAACTCAAAGACGTTACCGAACAGGCTGTTTCGGATATTTCAGTGTGGCTAACCAAAGACAAAATCAACCTACTTAGCAATTTTGTTGAACAACGGCTAATACCCGAATTTACTATACTATATAACTACCTTGAGGAAAATTATAGGTTATACAACACCGCAATAGCCATAAACGAGAATCTATCGACCCTGTATATTCTAAATGAGCTTTACCAAAAGCTCAGGGAAAAGCTTAACGATGATGGCGTGATGCTACTATCGGATAGCAGTGCACTGCTAAAAGAGTTTGTATCGCAAACCGACACACCTTTCATCTACGAAAAAATTGGAACTACCTATAACAGCTACATGCTCGATGAGTTTCAGGACACATCGCAGCTGCAATGGCGCAACTTTGAACCGCTAATTGCCGATAGCATAGGAAGCCAAGGCCTTAGCATGGTGGTAGGCGATGTTAAACAGTCCATTTACCGCTGGCGCAATAGCGACTGGCGTATAATGGCAGGCATCGAAAACGATAACAGGTTTTACCCACAGGTAAAGCAGCTAACTTTAAACTATCGTAGCGCAAGGACAGTTGTTGAGTTCAACAATCACTTTTTCAAGAATACCATCGAAATAGTTAATTCACAAAACGATGCACAAAATTCTTCGTTTAACCTGAAAGATCTCTATTCCGACGTTGAGCAGAAAGTATTGAAATCGGAACCTAAGGGCTATGTGGAAGTTGCGTTTGTTCCCCCAAGAACCGATGAAGCAAACGATACTTTTACCAATCACATCAAAGACCTACTCATCGATTTAAAAAAACGAGGATATCGAGCTGGCGATATTGCATTTTTGGTGCGAAAGAACGACCAAGGACGCGAACTGGCCGAACTTCTGCTTAAACTAAACAAGAGCGAAAGCGAACTATCAGGTTTTATTAAAATAGTGTCGCAGGATGCGCTAATACTAAACTCATCGGCTGCCGTAAGGCTGTGCGTTGCCGCGCTAAAAATCGCACTAAATCCAAACGATACGCTTGCAGTGGCACAATTCCGTAAGGAATTGGCATCGCTAAAAGACAAAGACGAGGACTGGACAAGCGTTTTTCTACCACAAAACCCAATACCTATGGAATGGCTCAACTCAATCCGTTTCTACCCGCTGGGTTACATGGTTGAGGCAATTATCGAAAAGTACCTGTATGGCTTTAATATCGATATTAAAGATCATCTGCCCTATCTCAGCCTACTGCATGAGTTTGCAATAGACTTTTCGTATAGAGGAACTTCATCGTTAAGCCGATTTATTGAGTGGTATGAACGCGATGGGAAAAGCAAGAAACTGGAAATGGCTGAAACCGAAAATGCTATAAACATTTTAACCATTCATAAATCCAAAGGATTAGAATTTCCGGTAATCATTTTCCCTTATGCCGACCTGCTAAATCAACATAAAAAACCCGACGGCGTAATGTGGTATAAACTCCCATTGCATACACCCAACAAAACACTAAATAGCTACCCGCTTTTCCCAATAAAACCGAAAAAATCGTTAGAACAAACCTACTTTGAGGTCGATTATCTGGAAGAGCAGTTTTGCAAGAAGATAGATGATATCAACCTACAATACGTGGCATTTACCCGAGCCAGGAACGAACTTTACCTTTTAGTAACCAATAAAGATTTATCTACCAACGAAATGGATAAAACCCAAGAAAATATCAACAAAAATCCCTTTGTGGCATACCTACCCAAAAGCGACAACTTAAAGCCAAAAACGGAAATTTATGAGCAAAAAATGGTTTACATCTATGGGGAAAAGGAAAACAATATAGCTACCGAAAATGTAACTAACGGGAAAACAAAAACGGTTGAGCATTACTCCATCAACCCCATGAAAGGGAAAATTGCTCAACAGTTTAAGACCGATACAGCCAATGCAGACCCCGCAAGCGATTTACAGCATGGTATTGCCATGCATGCCATACTATCGCGAATTATAACCCTAAACAACTTGCCCGAAGCCATTGACTGGGCTATTCAGAATGGTTACATTTCAGCAGACCAAAGGCAAAACACACACGACAACTTGAAATCGATACTGAATAAGGAACCATACAAACAGTGGTTCAGCGAAATGTGGGAAGTGAAAAATGAAGCATCAATCATTAACACCGATGGCAATATTTACCGCCCCGACCGCGTTCTTGTAGGTGAAAACCAAGCTATTGTCATCGATTTTAAATTTGGAGTACCAACCCCAAAACACCGCAAACAGGTTGAGCAATACAAAAAGCTGCTGTTAGACATGGGCTACACTGATGTAAAAGCATATTTATGGTATTTCCAATTAAACCGACACGAGGAGGTGTAAGTCAAAAAATTTAAGTGCTTATTTATAGCTTTACCAAAATTGTTGAATATAAACCAAAACCAGTTATGATGCGTAAGTATTTAATCTATTTAACCATACCCGCTATGGTTGCATGTGGCTCAAAGGAGCCAAAACTGACCACACTTGCAGGCCGATACACCAATGGCAAAGACAGCAAGGTGATAGTTATTAGTAACGATGCAGCTGATACCATATCGTTAACAAACGACGGCATGTTCGCCTACAAAACAATGCTCAGTAGGCCTACAATGCTTAAGGTTCAGTACGGCCGTATTAAAACAACGGTTTACCTGGAACCCGGCGACAGCAGCTACATAGAATTAGATGCTAATAACGCCGACGGAATAACTTTTAGCGGCAGCAACAACGAGCTTAACCAGAATATTCGCAGCAGGAGCAAGGAACTGAATAACGTTTGGCGTAACTGGCGCGACCTTTTTTCGCTCAACGCCAATGAATTTGGGTTGAAGATCGACTCCATTGGCAAATCGCTCTTGTCAAAAACCGATTCGTTAAAGGCCAAGAGCAAAAACTTTGCTGAGATGGAAGCCAACCGGGTTCGCTACTTCATGCTAAACTTACGTAGCCAATATCCCGAATACTCGGCCTACCTATCGGGCGAAGAATATAACCCCGACAGCGCCGATTACTCATTGTTTGACAATTTGGACATGAACAACGGCGAGCATCTGAGCTACGACGAGTACGCATCGCTTGTTGAAACATACGCACAACTCAGAATTCAAAAGGCTCAGAACTTCAAGGAACTATGGTCGAAACCTGCTCAAGAACGTCTTACAGCTATTTTCAGCATGATCGACAGCATTTTCACCAATCCTAAAATCAGGGATTACGTTAAGAAACAGTACCTAATGAAAGAGATTGAGTTTGGTGAGTTCTGGAAGCTGAACGATATTTGCAACAACTACCTTGCTGCTTGCGCCACACCTGTTTACAAACAGGAGGTTCAATCGGTTTACAACGGAAAAATGAAAATTGCCCCGGGCAACAGTGCCCCTACCTTTACCTACAACGATATTAACGGCAAGTCAGTGTCACTGTCCGACTTCAATGGCAAACTGGTTTACATTGACTTTTGGGCAACCTGGTGCGGGCCATGCCGCGGAGAGATTCCCCATCTCGATAAGCTTGAAAAGGACTACAAGGGCAAAAAGATAGTTTTTGTGAAGATATCGCTCGACGACGACATGGATGCCTGGCGTAAAATGGTTGCCGAAAAGAAATTAGGAGGAGTTCAGCTACATGCCGATGGTGCCTGGAGTTCCGAGGTTGCCAAGAATTACCAAATCAAAAGTATCCCAACCTTTGTGCTAATTGGCGCCGATGGTAAAATTATCAACCCCAATGCACCCCGTCCATCGTCGGAAGAAATCCGAACCCTACTTGACCAGGAACTGTCAAAGATTTAGTTAGCTTCCATCTCATACAAAGGCCGGCCACGCCGGCCTTTTTTGTTTGGTATGGTTTTTCTATCTTTATCAGGTTATTTGGTATAAACATGACAAAGGTTTACCCATGGGGTGATACCCGCCGTTACAACAGCTATTCGAACTACTTTAAAAGGGAGTTTGGAGGCAGGGTTCAAAAGTTAACCATAGATGCCGGTTTTACATGCCCTAACCGCGATGGCACTGTTGGCGTTGGAGGCTGTACCTACTGCAACAACGATGCCTTTAACCCCAGCTACTGCACACCACAAAAATCGGTTACCCAGCAAATTGACGAGGGGATTGAGTTCCATGCCGTGCGTTACCGCCGGGCCGACCGCTACCTTGCTTACTTCCAGGCCTTTTCAAACACCTACGCTCCGCTTGAAAAACTAAAAGCGCTATACAACGAAGCCCTTTTGCACCCCAAAGTCATTGGACTGGTAATTGGCACCCGTCCCGATTGCGTTGATGAGGAGAAGTTAGACTATTTTCAGCAACTCAGCAAAGAATACTACATCACCCTTGAGTATGGCGTTGAAAGCAGCTATAATAAAACGTTGGAACTAATCAACCGTGGGCATTCCTATGAGCAATCGGTTTGGGCTATTGAACAAACCAATAAACGCGGAATACGCGTTGGGGCGCATTTCATCTTTGGCTTACCCGGCGAAACCCGAGAACAAATGCTGGCCCAAGCCGATACCATATCAAAATTACCTTTGCATACTGTTAAATTTCATCAGTTGCAAATCATTAAGGGAACCATTATGGAACAGCAATTCAAAACTAAGCCGGAAATGTTTAACCTTTTCAGTATGGATGAATACTTTAACTTTCTTGCCGATTTTATTGAGCGACTAAACCCTAACTTTGTAATTGAACGTTTTACCGGCGAGGCACCACCGCGTTATCTGGCTGTTCCGCCATGGGGAAACCTACGAACCGACCAACTGATGATTGAGTTTGAAAAGGTTCTTGAAAAACGCGATACCTGGCAAGGGAGATTGTTTGAGAGCAAAGTTTAGAATAAAAGAATAAGAAGTTATTTTATTGTATAGTAATTATTTTAACACCAGTTACTACATCGGATAAGAACTTAAAAACACAAAACATGAAACGCGTAAGCATTTTAATTGTCCTAACCCTTGCAACTTTTACGGCTGCAACTGCTCAGCCAAAATCGTTAAAAAACTTCGATGAGCTTATGGCTGCATTGAATGCTGGTTACAATGTGAGAGTGGTAATACACTACGGAAAGTGCAAGTTGGTAGCCGATAATGAGGTACAGGACAAATCGCCCGATGCCATAGGCGGCATGGCAATTGACACCTACGAGTATTTTGCCCCAAAGGCAGTACGTGGGAACGAGAATGCCTTTGTTGTTTTCTCGGAAAATAAGTTAATCCAAAACCCCAAGGGAAAAGGATTTGTTTACAACTACGCTAAATTTAAGGTTGAATCGACGGGTAAAGTCAAGGTTACAGTTATGTATCTCGACCCCAACACCCAGGAAGAACTGATGAGCGAGAACTTTTTTACCGAATTTGGCGATAGCGCTAAGGAGCAAGCCATTTATTTTTACCGTCAATAGATACAAACAATGGAACTGTTACCGTTTCTCGAGGAAGTTGCTGAGCATTTAAAATCAACCCATCGGAGTGCCATCTCAAACCTAACGCTGGTATTCCCAAACCGAAGGGCTTCAATATTTTTCAGTCGATACTTAAGCAAGCATATTGAAAAACCTTTATGGTTGCCCGAAATCAAAACTATTAGCGACCTAATGTTTACCTATGCAGGTGTTAAACCTGCCGATCCCTTAATGCTAAACTATACGCTTTACAAGGCATATACCCAAACAACTCATAGTCCTGAACCATACGATGAATTCTACTTTTGGGGGAATGTTATGCTTGCCGATTTTGACCAGCTTGACAAATACCTGGTTGACCCCCAAAAACTATTTACCAATATTAACGACCTAAAGGTCATTGCGCAACAATTCAACGAATTTGATGAGGAAACATTAGCAATTATCGAGAGATTTGTAAATATTTTTTCGCGGGAGGGCGAATCGCAAATTCAA
Source organism: Bacteroidales bacterium Bact_07 (assembly GCA_001603415.1). Classification (GTDB taxonomy): domain Bacteria; phylum Bacteroidota; class Bacteroidia; order Bacteroidales; family Tenuifilaceae; genus Tenuifilum. Next base: position 6,730 of record LUYY01000045.1, read on the forward strand.
TCGCGATACTCAAAAATTTGGGCAAATCTTTACGGTATATATAGCACCTTCACCAACAACTTGATATCGGAAGGTATAGCCTACGAAGGATTAGCATACCGCATTGCAGCCAACAATTTATCAAAAATTGATAATCCTGCACCAGAAAAAACGCATGTTTTCATTGGTTTTAATGCCCTTAGCGAATCGGAAAAACGGCTGTTTTCACATCTTAAAAATCAGAATAAAGCAATTTTTTACTGGGATTACAACAACTACTACGTTAATGACAACCAAGTGGAACACGAGGCTGGCCTATTCATGCGCCAAAATCTCAAAAACTTTCCCAATGCTCTAAGCAATGAAAGGTACGACTTTATTAAGAGTAAAAATAGTAGTAAAAAGATAACGCTTATTGCATCGCCATCGGAAATAACCCAAACCAAGATTGTCCCTGAACTGCTGGATAAATTAGGAATTGACTATACCAACGAGCTTACTACGGCAATAGTACTACCCGACGAAAAACTTCTGCTTCCGCTTCTAACAGCATTGCCCGATAAATACCGCAATGCAAATATTACCATGGAATACCCGCTGCGCGAAACATCGGCATACTCATTTATTGATGCACTGCTCAGCCTACAAAAATTAAGCGACAAACAAACCAAATTCTACTACCGCGATGTTTTGCTAATACTATCGCACCCCTACATTCAACATGTTTGCGCCGATGAAGCTGATAAAATCAGGGATTCCATTATAAACAAACAATTGCTTAACGTTACCCCCGAAACCTTTGCCGGAAGCGGTATATTGGAACAAATCTTTAAGCCAATAACTAAAGGCTCAGCGCTTGCAAATTATCTTGCCACATGCATAAGCGCTATTGTAAACCGGATAACCCCAGAAATTGACGCCAACAACGATAGGCTAAAACTTGAAGTTGAATACCTACTCACCATCAATAAGGCCTTAAACCGTTTAAACTCGGTGATATCGCAAATTGAAGATGATTACTCAAACAAAACATTCCGTTCATACCTAACCAAAGCCCTTGCCGAGCAAAGAGTTTCGTTCATTGGCGAACCCCTCTCTGGCATTCAAATCATGGGATTTTTGGAAACCCGCAACCTCGACTTCAAGAACCTAATTATACTCTCCGTGAACGATAACCTTTTACCCGGAGGCAATTTCAGCCCATCATTTATTACTCCTTCGTTAAGAAAAGCCTATGGATTGCCCGACTACACCCATCAGAATGCTATTTACGCATACTACTTCTACCGCTTAATACAACGTGCCGAGAATATCTACCTGATTTTCACCAATAAAACCGAAGGCATGAAATCGGGCGAGTTGAGCCGATTTGTAGAGCAACTCCGCAAGGAAGCGGAATTAGACATCGAGGAACTTACATACAACTTTGAAGTCGGCACAAGCACCGAAAAGCCAATTGAAGTTGCCAAAAACGAGGCCATAGTAAACAAATTAAATAAATATCTGGAAACTACCGAAAATGGTAAATACCTTTCGCCATCGGCACTATCGGAATACAAGAACTGCTCGCTACAATTCTTTTTCCATAGAGTTATGGAAATTTCAGCTCCTGATGAGCTTGAGGAGGAACTCGATGCCATGGGCATTGGAAGCGTATTCCATAAAACCATGGAAGAAATCTACAAGGATTTGGTTGGCAAAGAGGTAACAAAAGAACTAATTCAGAACAAGCTTAGCAATTCAGGATTAATAGCCGAAACAGTGTTTGATGCCTTCAGAGACACCAGCCAATTCACCGGAACAATCGATGATTTGAATGGGAGAAACAGGCTGCTGCTTGAAAGAGTTATCTGGATGGTTAGAAATGCTCTAAACACCGATCTTACCCGAACGCCATACAAGTTGTTGGCAATAGAGGAAGAGGTTGAAACCATCATACCAATTGAATTCAGCGGCGGTTCCATTAATATCCGCCTTGGTGGCAAAATTGACCGATTGGAGCAGAGAAACGGCAAATTTACCATTGTAGATTTTAAAACCGGTAAACACGATGCCGTTAAAACAAAAATTGATAGCATAGCCGATTTTGATGGAAAAACCGAAAAGGACGGACTATTTCAGCAGCTGATTTACAAGTATATCTACTCACAAAAGAATGGCATAGATGTATCGAGAATTGATATTCTGCTTTGGTATGTTCGATGCACCGAAGGAATACCAACTACCCAAATACCCGAATCCGTTCAATTTTGGAATGAATTTATCGGCTATCTTAACGAACAAATTGCCCATATAGTTGACAACAAGTCATTTACACAAACATCAAACACTAAACTTTGTGAAAGCTGCGACTACAAAACCATTTGCAACAGATGACCATTAAACAATGATGTAAATCATCATTACTCAAAAAAAACATATTGACATTGATGCCAATTCGGCGTAAGTTTGATTTAAACTCAAACTTAGCATCCATGAAAAAGCTAATTTTCTCTCTATTGATGCTTCTATTGGCCTTCAGCCTTAGAGCACAGGAAGAAACTTCATCTAAAAATGATATCGGCCTTGATTTGCGTATCGATATGGTTAGCCGTTACCTTTGGCGTGGACTTTTGCTCGACAACAATCCATGCATTCAGCCTGACCTGTCGGTAAGCATGGGTAATTTTACCATAGGAAGTTGGGCTTCGTATGGCTACAATAGCAACTTTCCCGAAATTGACCTTTACCTAACCTACGAACTTGGTCCGCTCTCATTCACAATTTTCGATTACTATAACGAGGACGAGACCGATTTACCGTCAATCAAATATTTCACATGGGATCGTGAAATAACCAGCCATGCCCTTGAGGGCACCATTGCCTGGAATGGAACCGAAAGCTTTCCGCTTAGGGTATTGGCTGCCACATTCTTTTACGGAAACGATCGGGATGCCGATGGCAAGCAATACTACTCAACCTACTTTGAATTAGGCTATCCTTTCAGCCTAAACGATTATTCGTTAGAGCTCTTTCTTGGCGCCACACCAGCAAAAGGACTTTATAACAATACAGCAAATGTTGTAAACATTGGCATTACTGCCAGTAAAGAAATTAAGTTTACTGAAAATTTCACATTACCAATAAAAGGTTCTTTTGTAGTTAATCCGGCTCAAGAAAACGTGTTTTTTGTAGTTGGCATTACATTGCAGTAAAAAACATACCAAATTAGAAAGCCACCGAAACAGGTGGCTTTTTTAATTGAATAATCTTTGGCGCTATAGAATCCTAAGCACCTTTTCAATTTCCAACCTTGACCTTGGCGATAATTCCCTTTGCTTGTTTTGTGGGCTCAAGTTGTCCACTTTCCCGGGCTTACCCAATGCAGTTACCGCGCCTATCTCAAAACTATCATCAAGTTCCAGAATCTTTCTGATTTCGTTATGGTTAAAACCACCCATCATATGCGTCACATAACCCATTGATTGTGCTTGCAGCAAAAACATTGCGGTTGCCATACCCAAATCGTGTAGGGCATAGTAATTATTCCCTTCAACTTTTGTATAATTTTTCCGTGCAGCGGAAACCACTAAAGCCCCGGCATTCTTAGCCCAATCCTGATTGCCGGGAGCCAAAGTGTTGAGCACCCTATTGAATGCCTCCGTGTTAATTCGGTTTGCAACAACGAACAACCACGGTTGTTCGTTATATGCCGATGGAGCTAAGGAGGCTGCTCTAAATATTTGAAGCAGATGATCCTGCGGAATTGATTCAGGGCTAAAGGCCATAGCGCTTCGGCGTTGCTGAATTGATGGTATGATCTCGTTCATTTATCGTTAAAGTTTAAATTACTTGTGAAATTAACAAGGTAAAAGCAAATTAGTTTAATAAAAAATCCCAAATTGCGTCAGCAATCAAGCGGGTTGCTACAACACAAATATTGATTTCCCTTAATTCAGAACTTAAAAAGAACTTTAACTATTTGTAATTACTATTGTTTTCAAACGTTTGCCGATTTATGTTTCTTAACATATTTTACTACTGTTACTAACCCTTTGAAATTTGGCTAACAAT
>LUYY01000046.1 GCA_001603415.1 Bacteroidales bacterium Bact_07
TTTAATTTTCACTACAAATGTATGGGGTTGTTCAATTCATTGTTCTTTATCGATGTATTTTTTTTGTTATTTAAAAGCAAAAAAAATGTAAAAGATTGACATACAGAGAAATAAAATAATAAAAAAATGTTAAAAAACGAATTTAACTTAAAACTACCTTATGGGGTAACTATATTGCTATGTCAGGTTCACTGTTTAAAAATATTTTGTAACATTACAAATGAATTAATAAGACCATGTAAAATGAAAAAGATTAAGGTTCTTGCAGTTGCCTGTATCGTTTTAATGAATGCACAAGCATCGCTTAGTCAACAAATTGATGCCAATAAGTTAAAGGAACATGTTTACCTGCTTGCAGCCGATTCGCTTATGGGAAGGGGTTTTGGTACTGATGGTGGACGTAGGGCTGCTCATTACGTTTCAGAACAGTTCGAAAAAATTGGACTTACTGCCTGGCATGGGAAGTACAAGCATCCGTTTATCAGTTCCGGCATGATGCTTAAAACTGAAGGGGCAAACATCATAGGTTGGGTTGAGGGTTCGGACCCAATACTTAAAAACGAGTTCATTGTGCTTGGTGCACATTACGACCATTTGGCATATAAAATGGAAAATGGTCAACCTGTTGTTTACAACGGCGCCGACGATAATGCCTCGGGGGTTGCTTCGGTTATTGAAATTGGACGATGGCTTGCTCAGAATAAAGGAAATTTAAAACGTTCGGTTATTCTGGTTGCTTTTGATGGCGAAGAGGCAGGCTTAGTTGGTTCAACTTACCTTGTTAGCCAGCGAATTTTACCTGTTGATAGTATTAAGTTCATGTTTAGCCTCGACATGGTGGGAATGCTGCAAAAATATGGAGGAATCGATCTGGTTGGGAATAAAACACTTAGCCATGGCGATGAGTTTTTTGCTCAGCTGGCAGCCAAACATGATATTAAGGTGAAAAAATCGGGCCGAAAAATTGAAATGCAAACCGATACTCAACCTTTTGGGAAAGTAGGAATTCCGGCAGTGCATGTTTTTACATCCACCGTGTCGCCTTACCATAAACCCGAAGATGATGCCGATAAGCTTGATTACGACGGGATGGCCCGGATAGCAAATTTCGTTGCCGATGCAACCATACAGCTTTCCAATGCCGTTGCTGTTAAACCCGATGCCCGGTTTGCTTCAAAAAATTTAGGCAGTGGTAGATTTTCTCTGGGGTACCAGTTTGGTATTGGGAATACTTACCATGATTATAAGGATGAGTTTTACAACTCAAAAGAGGGTTTTTCTTTTAACGCTGGTTTGTCATCGGTTATAGGTTTAAGTAAATCGCTCGATCTTCAAATCAATGCCCTTTATCAAACCACTGCGACAGAGCATCGCTACGGGAGTTTAAGAACGCATGAGGTGATGTTTCCTGTCAATATCCTTTTATACCTTGGCGGGAAAAAGCAACAGATGCTATCGCCTAACCTATACCTGATGGGTGGCGGTTACTACTCCTATCGGTTTGCAGGCAAAATTGGCGATGGCAGTTTCGATATGGAAAAAAACATCCGAAAGGAAAATTATGGTTTTCAGGTTGGCGTTGGCTTTAGAGTTATGAGTGTGAATTTCCAATTTGTTCGACAGGTTGCATTAAAATCAATTGAGCACGATTACAATATCATTCCAAGTACATTTGTGTTTAGCATGGGTTTTAACTTTTAGTCACGTAACCATTACATCATGAAAAATAGGTTGAAAATCATACTGCTTGCCGCAACGGCTTTGCTGGGCATCATATCCTGCAATAGGGATAGTGGTAATATTGTTATAGGTATTGATGATATCGGTAAAAACGATAGGGTGCTTGTTCTAATGCACCCCACCGAGAATAACATCAAAACATTTAATTATCTGATTGACAATAATGTATTACCAATACCATCAGTTGTAAAGGTAATTGGAGTATATCACACTTCCGAAAAATACGACTATACCAAATCGGTTGAGTATATAAAGAAGAATAAGTTGACAAATTTTAGGCTGTTGCCAGTACAGGAGCCAATAACCGAAAGTGGTATTTTTAGGGTAAACGAGTGCTCCGCTGTTTTTACCCGATTAACAAAGGTTAGCGATGGTATTATTTTTACGGGTGGCCCCGACATTCCGCCTTCCATTTACGGTGAAAAAACATCATTCCTAACCCAAATTACCGATCCGGTGCGTCATTGCTTTGAGATATCGTTTATGTTCCATTTAATTGGGGGAACAAGGGATACTTTATTTCAACCTTTACTCGATGCCAAGCCTCTGATGCCAGTTATAGGTATTTGCCTTGGCATGCAAACCATGAATGTTGCTGCTGGTGGAACCTTAATTCAGGACATACCCTCGGAAATATACGGTATTAGTAACGTTGAGGATGCCCTCATGCAACAAACCAATAGCATGCATAGGAACTACAATGCCAATTATGCACTGGATGATAAACTGCTTTGGGGAAACTTCCATCAGATTAATATTTTAGACGAGCCGTTAAAATCGATTTGCCAAAGTCAGCCCTGGGTTTTAAGTAGCCACCATCAGGCGGTGGAGATGTTGGGTAGAAACTTGAAGGTTATTGCCACATCGGTCGATGGCAAAGTGGTTGAAGCAATTGCACACACAAAATACCCAAACGTCATTGGGATTCAATTTCATCCGGAACCCACACTTCTATATAATAACGATGAGTTTTTGCGGTTTGTACCCAACCAACCCTCGAGGCTAACATACCTCGACATGTATTCGGGTGAGGCCGGCGAAAAGTTTCACCGTAACTTTTGGTCGTGGTTTGGTCGAAAAGTTATCGAGCAGTAATGGCTTATATCAAACCTTTCTGTTGGAGTAAACTTTCCATTTCCTGTTGAAGTTTGAGGGCGCGTTTGCGAGCCTCCGTGGTAAAGTTGCCGGTTATGTCGGCATAAATTATGCCACGCGATGAGTTTACTATTAGCCCGCAGCGGTGATTCATGCCACTCTCGGCTACCTTTTGAAGGCTTCCGCCTTGTTCGCCAACACCTGGTACAAGCAGGAAATGGTATGGGGCATGCTTGCGCACTGCTGCAAAGTACTCGGGATGCGTAGCCCCAACAACAAACATCATGTTGGCATCGCTGCCCCAGTGCATCGATTTTAGAACTACATCCTCAAATAGCAAATTGCCGGTTTGCTTGTTTTCCACCAGCTGAAAATCGCCAAAACTCTCATTGGAGGTAATTGCCAAAAGTATAGTCCATTTCCCATCGTATTGCAAGTAGGGAACCACAGAGTCTTGGCCGAGGTAAGGCGATACAGTTACCGCATCGCAGCCCAAGCTGTGGAAGTATGCCTTTGCATACATTCGGGCAGTGTTTGCAATGTCACCGCGTTTGGCATCGGCAATTACAAGCAAATCGGGATGATGGGTTTTAAGATACTTAACAGTTTTAACTAAGCTATTCCAGCCCGCTGCACCATGAACCTCATAAAAAGCCAGATTTAACTTGTAGGCGATAGCTAAATCGTGGGTGGCTTCAATGATTTTGCGGTTGAACTCAAACATCGGATCATCCTTGGTGAGCAAATGCTCAGGGATTTTTGTGAGTTCGGTATCGAGCCCAACACATAGAAAACTGCGTTTCTTTTTTATCTGTTCAAATAGTTCTTGGGCTGTCATAGGCATTGGTTTTTATTCTTCGGCAGCAGCAGCTTTTAGCCTTTCAGCATTTTCGGCAAGCTGTAGCTTATCAATTATCTCTTGTAAATCGCCATCCATTATGGCCGATAGGTTATACAGGGTAAGATTTATACGATGATCGGTTACCCGCCCTTGAGGGTAATTGTAGGTACGGATTTTGGCCGACCTGTCGCCGGTGGAAACCATCGTTTTACGCTTCGATGCAATTTCATCGAGGTACTTTTGGTATTCCATGTTGTAAAGTCGGGTACGGAGTTCCGCTAAAGCTTTCTCAAAATTCTTTATCTGCGATTTCTGATCCTGGCATTGAACCACAATGCCGGTGGGTATATGGGTTAATCTAATGGCTGAGTAGGTGGTGTTAACGCTTTGTCCGCCAGGTCCACTGGAACAGAAAGTATCCTTACGGATATCTTCCATTTTAAGGTCGATATCAAACTCGTCGGCCTCAGGAAGTACGGCTACCGTTGCTGCCGATGTATGAACCCTACCTTGTGTTTCGGTTTGAGGCACTCGCTGAACGCGGTGAACGCCCGATTCGTACTTAAGTACACCGTAAACACCATTGCCGGTAACGTTTATAATAATTTCCTTGTAACCGCCAACCGTTCCCTCGGAGAAACTGGTAACCTCGTACTTCCAACCTTTCTTCTCAAAGTACTTGGTGTACATGCGGAAAAGGTCTCCGGCAAAAATGCTTGCTTCATCGCCGCCAGTGCCAGCGCGGATTTCCATAACAGCATTTTTCGAGTCTTGTGGATCGGCAGGGAGAAGCAGTATTTTGATTTCTTCTTCCAGTGCTTCCTGTTCATGGGTAAGCGATTCCAACTCCATTTTGGCCATCTCGCGGAGTTCTTCATCCTTCTCGTTGGCCAGAATCTGCCTCGATGACTCTATGTTGCTAAGAACGTTCTTATATTTCTCGTAAGCCTCAACAACAGGCTCAAGCTGTTTGTACTCCTTGTTAAGTGCAACAAATCTTTTCATGTCGGCCATAACAGCAGGGTCGGTTATCTGCTGGCCGATTTCTTCGAACTTATGCCTAATTCCTTCAAGCTTGCGCAGTATAGTATTATCTGCCATATCAAAAATTTATTGGCACAAAGGTAAGCAAAAAATCTGTTTTAGAGTTAGTAATGGAACTCTCCAAATGGCGACTTAATGGTTAATTTGTTTGAAGTAGCCTCGGTGCAGTAACCTACAACTTGTGCCTGAACATCAAATTCTTTGGCAATTGCTATGATATCGTCGGCAAATTCAGGGTAAACATATATTTCGAACCGATGCCCCATATTGAATACCTTGTACATTTCGTGCCAGGGAGTATTGGATTGCTCTTGAATAATTCGGAAAAGTGGAGGTACTGGAAACAGGTTGTCTTTTACCACGTGCAGATTGTTCACAAAGTTCATCACTTTGGTTTGTGCACCACCTGAGCAGTGAACCATGCCATGAATTACCGGCCGGTAGGTGTCTAAAACGGCTTTTATGATCGGGGCGTACGTTCTTGTAGGCGATAAAACGAGCTTACCTGCTGTAAGTCCGGTTTCATCAATTATTTGGTCAAGTTTAAGATTGCCGCTGTAAACTAAATCATCAGGAACTTGAGGGTCGTAGCTTTCCGGGTACTTTTGGGCAAGGTAATGACCGAATACATCATGGCGAGCCGAAGTTAGGCCATTGCTGCCCATGCCTCCGTTATACTCTTTTTCGTAGGAGGCTTTCCCATATGAGGCTAAGCCTATTATTACATCGCCATCCTGAATGTTGCTGTTTGATATAACCTGACTCCTTTTGATGCGGGCGGTAACGGTTGAGTCAACAATTACTGTTCGAACCAAGTCGCCCACATCGGCAGTTTCGCCACCGGTAAGTACAATGTTGATACCCATGCTGCGCATGGATTGACAAAACTCTTCGGTACCTTCAATTATAGTGGATATTACTTCGCCAGGAATTAGATTCTTGTTTCGCCCAATGGTTGACGATAACACGATGTTGTCTGTAACTCCCACGCACAGCAGGTCGTCGATGTTCATAACAATAGCATCCTGGGCAATGCCCTTCCATACCGATATGTCGCCTGTTTCGCGCCAGTAAATGTACGCTAACGACGATTTGGTGCCGGCTCCGTCGGCGTGCATTACCAAGCAGTAATCGGGATCGCCTGTTAGATAATCGGGAACAATCTTGCAGAAAGCCTTCGGGAATAATCCTTTGTCGAGGTTGCTTATAGCCTTATGAACATCGTCTTTTGATGCTGAAACACCACGCTTGTCGTATCGTGAACTGTTACTCATGGGTTGCGTTTTAATGGCAAAGGTAACCCATATTTACTATACTACCAATAAGAATTTGTTTGCAGTATCTACTTTAAGCCGCCTACGGTAAGTAACTTCTTTTTCGATTCATTAACCCATTTTACTTCGGCAGGAGTATCTACCAACCAAACCTTTATATCGGCATCTTTTTCTTCATCAACAAAAATCAGTGTGATATCGGCTTCTTTTGGGGTCTCCACTTCCATCATCACACCGGGTTTGGTAATTTCCTTTGCATCGTAAATTATGCAGAAGTGCAGGTCGGCCTTCTCGGGGCTATCAACAATGAAAAATTTTACCTGGGCATTCTTGACATCCTCGGCTTCGTAGAACTTTTGTGCTGCCGATGTGCCGCTATAACCAAGTAAAATCAAAAAAAGGTATAGTATTTTTACTGTTAACCTCATTGTTACATGCAATAATTATACTATTAAGGTTCCCAAAAAGTTACGTTGCAAAATAAGTTCAATGCAAAACTAACAATTTGTTTGAAATGTAATGTGGTAATGACAAATTTAGTGCCAGATAACTTTATCCCAAGTGCTATGAATTAACAAATTCAATTAGGCTAATAAAATGGGAATGTAGTAACATTTTTAGAGGAATGAATCGAATTGATAGAATGGGAGGGAATTAGAGTACGTTAAACCGAAATGTGGATGGAGTAACACCTTAAGAGGAAATTCTTCAACTGAAATAATCAATGGCCTTATTTCGGTTTATAGTTTTCATTAAGAGATAAAAAAGGCTGAAAATTCAAAAAATGAGAACTTATTCCCTTCGATTGGACTTGACCCTAAACACATTTGGGCGAAATTGTTTTAGATAAAACGGTTATATTTGATTTCGCCCTAAAATGATACTATGATTCAATTGACCTTGGCTCACGAAATAGTATTCTAGAACTAAATTTTGATTTAATTGGTTTCCCATTATGGTAAGCTGGTTTGAATTGATTTAATGACTTAATTGACTTCAAAGCAAGCTCTGTAATTATACTATCTGGGCTTTTTAATATTTTATGCTCAATAATATTGCCAAATTCATCAATAGTAATTTCATAGTAAGCCCATCCAAAATGTTTGCATTTTGACACATATTCTACGTTAAGGATTAAATTTTGAGAAATAGTTTTATTAATGCCTTCAACCCCATCTATGTACATTGGTTTGATATCGGGTTCAATAATCGTAGAATCTTCCAAAATACCCAATGCTGATTCAATTGGTCTCCATACATTTTTAATGTAAGAACTTAAAAATGGATAGTCGTCAATGCTGATGTCATTTTTTAAATTAAATTTTTCACAAGC
>LUYY01000306.1 GCA_001603415.1 Bacteroidales bacterium Bact_07
ATAAACAATAACCTTTAACTATGAAAGCTTATGTTTTCCCCGGACAAGGCGCCCAATTTGTAGGCATGGGTAAGGATTTATACGATAACTCGCCCTTAGCCAAGGAACTTTTTGAAAAAGCAAACCAAATTTTAGGATTTAGGATTACCGACTTAATGTTTGCTGGAACCGATGAGGATTTAAAGCAAACCAAAGTAACCCAACCTGCTATATTTTTACATTCGGTAATACTGGCAAAGGTTTTGGGGAATGAATTTAAGCCCGATATGGTGGCTGGTCACTCGCTTGGTGAGTTCTCAGCACTGGTGGCAGCCGGAGCATTGAGTTTTGAGGATGGGCTCAGGCTTGTATCGGCACGTGCTATGGCCATGCAAAAGGCTTGTGAACTCCAACCCTCAACCATGGCTGCAGTGTTAGGGCTCGACGATAGCAAAGTTGAAGAGATATGTGCAGGCATCGATGAGGTTGTGGTTGCAGCCAACTACAACTGCCCCGGACAGCTTGTAATTTCGGGTTCGGTAAAAGGTATCGATATTGCCTGCGAGAAACTTAAAGAAGCCGGAGCAAAAAGGGCACTTAAACTTGCCGTTAGTGGAGCATTCCATTCACCTTTGATGGAACCAGCCCGTCAGGAACTCGAAGCAGCTATTAGTTCTACCCCTTTTAACAAGCCTGTTTGCCCAATTTACCAGAATGTAACTGCCAAACCCACAACTAACCCCGAAGAAATTAAAAAGAACTTGGTTGCTCAGCTAACAGCGCCTGTTCGGTGGACACAAACCGTTCAGAATATGATAGCCGATGGTGCAACCGAGTTTGTGGAATTGGGTCCCGGCAACGTTCTGCAAGGCTTAATTAAAAAGGTAAACAAGGATATTGCCGCCGAAAGTAAACAAAGCTTACAGTAATAGAAAACGCCCGCAAGGGCGTTTTTAGTTTTATTCCGGGAAGTGAAAACGAATGGTTTGCTTTAAATCGGGGTGTAAACTTTGAGCCACAGGGCACTCTTTAGCCGAAGTCTCGATCAATTTCCGTTCCTTTAAGGTATAGCTATTGTGGGGAAAATAAAGGTCAATAACTACCTCAACTACCCTACGCGGGTTTGTTCCCATTACCTTTTGCACATCTATTTTTGTGCCATCGATATTGAACCCATGGGTACGCGCAGCAATTCCCATAATCGTTACCATACAGCACCCTAAGGATGTTGCAAGAAGATCGGTGGGCGAAAAACATTCGCCTCTACCCTGATTATCGATCGGGGCATCGGTTGTGATGGTTACCCCCGAACGGGTATGGGTTGCTTCGGTTCGTAAATCACCTTTATAAATAATAGTAGAAGTTGTGCTCATAGCGTAAAGGTTTAAAAATTAAGGGCTCATAGTTGAGCCCTTAAAGTTAACAAAATATATCAGCTATGGTTTAAACCAAACCTTGATCGAGCATAGCGTTGGCAACTTTCAAGAAACCAGCAATGTTAGCACCCTTAACGTAGTTAACATAGCCGTCCTTTTCGGTTCCGTGCTTAACGCAAGCTTCGTGTATGCTCTTCATAATTTGGTGCAGACGAGCATCAACCTCTTCGCGTGGCCAGTTGAGTTTCATGCTATTCTGAGTCATTTCGAGACCCGAAGTGGCAACACCACCGGCATTTACAGCCTTACCGGGTGCAAATAGAATCTTATTGTGCTGGAATACTTCGATTGCTTCAGGAGTACAAGGCATGTTAGCACCTTCGGCAACGCAAACTACGCCATTCTTAACAAGGGTTTCGGCATCGGCCTTGCCAAGTTCGTTTTGGGTTGCGCAAGGCATGGCAACATCAACCTTAACTTCCCATGGACGTTTGCCGGCAAAGAACTTAGCACCGGGGAATTTCTTGGCGTATGGCTCAACAATATCCTGGTTTGAAGCACGGAGTTCGAGCATGTAGTTAATCTTTTCGCCGCTGATACCTGCTTCATCGAGGATATAACCATCGGGGCCCGAAATGGTAACTACCTTACCACCAAGTTCGGTAACCTTTAGAGCAGCACCCCAAGCAACATTACCAAAACCAGAAATGGCAACGCGTTTGCCTGCAAACGACATACCTTTTGTAGTAAGCATTTCCTGAGCAAAATAGGTAGCACCAAAACCGGTAGCCTCAGGACGGATAAGTGAGCCACCCCAGTTAATACCTTTACCGGTAAGAACGCCGGTATTTTCACGAGCAAGTTTCTTATACATGCCGTATAGGTAACCTATTTCACGACCACCAACACCTATATCACCAGCAGGAACGTCGGTTTCAGGACCTATAATTTTCCAAAGTTCAAGCATGAAGGACTGGCAGAAGCGCATAACTTCAGCATCGCTACGACCCTTAGGATTGAAATCGCTACCACCCTTAGCACCACCCATAGGAAGGGTTGTAAGAGCGTTCTTGAAAATTTGCTCAAAACCTAAGAATTTGAGGATTGAAAGGTTTACACTGGGGTGGAAACGAAGACCACCTTTGTAGGGTCCAATGGCGTTATTGAACTGTACGCGGTAACCTAAGTTAACATGGATATTCCCTTCATCATCGGTCCAGGGCACCTTAAAGGTTAAGATACGGTCGGGTTCAACCATGCGCTCAATAATCTTTGCCGATTCAAATTGAGGATTCTGGTTGTAAACCTCTTCAATTGACTCAAGAACTTCACGAACTGCTTGTAAGTACTCCACCTCACCTGGGTGTTTAGCTTCAAGCTCAGCCATTAATTTATTTACATTCATTGCGCTAACTGTTTTTAGTTATTAAACTCAGTT
>LUYY01000047.1 GCA_001603415.1 Bacteroidales bacterium Bact_07
TTCACAGGAAATGCATTTACCTGAAACCTGCTAAAGGTGAAAATGAGTAACAGCTAAAGGCTGTTTGTATGTTAAAAAAAATTATATTTGCCCGATATTTTTGAAAACTGGCAAATTATCAACTTTTTAATACTTTAGAACGATGCAGAATAAAGGTGCGATCCGATTTATTGCCATTGCATTAGCGCTGGTGTGCTTGTACCAGCTTTCGTTTACTTATGTAACCTGGCGGGTTGAAAGCAAAGCCCGCGAATATGCAACGGTTAACAACATTTTTGATTCCAAGAAGTACGAGCATTACCTCGACTCCATGTCGCAGGAACAGGTGTACAATTTCCTTTTCGTACGAAAGTATAACTACAAGGAGTGTAAGGAAAGGGAAATTAACCTTGGCCTCGACCTGAAAGGTGGTATGAACGTTATGCTCGAGGTGTCAGTTACCGATTTGGTTAAAGCCTTGTCCAACAACAGTCAGGACAGCGCTTTTGTAAAAGCGCTAAACCTGGCCACCCAGATGCCCGGTAGCGAGCACTTTATCGATAAGTTTGGCAAAGCCTTCAAGCAGGTGGCTCCAAATGCTCGGTTGGCTTCAATATTCAACACTCCTGAGTTGCGTGGGCGCATAAATTTTGATTCTTCCGACGAAGACGTACTGAAAGTTCTGAAACAGGAAGCTGAAAATGCCATTGATAACTCCTTTAACATCCTACGAAACCGTATCGACAAGTTTGGTGTAGCACAGCCCAACATTCAACGCCTCGAAAATTCAGGACTTATTCTTATTGAATTGCCCGGCATTAAGGAACCTGAGCGTGTTCGCAAGCTTCTACAGGGTACTGCCAGCCTCGAGTTCTGGGAAACCTACGAGTACAGCGAGCTGTTCAACAACTTTATGGCTGCCAATAGCACCCTTGCTGAAATTAAAAAGGCAATCGAGCCAAAAGTTACCGAAACCGCTAAAAAGGAAGAAACCGCTGAGCAGCAGGATGAACTACTAAGCAAGCTTAAGGAAACCGAAAAGACCGATACCTTAAAGGCCGCAGCCGACATGGCTAAGGATTACCCCTTATTTAGTATTCTGCAGCCTAACCTATACAATAATCAACCCGCACCTGGCCCTGTGGTTGGCTATGCACACATTAAGGATACCGCTCAGGTTAATGAGATTCTCAGAATGCCCAAAATTAGGGCATTATTCCCTCCCGATGTAAAATTCCGTTGGGGAGTTAAACCGCCCAAGTGGGACAAGAATAAGGTATTCTATGAGCTTATTGCTCTTAAAGTAACCACCCGTGATGGCAAAGCACCCCTCGATGGTGGCGCCATTACCGATGCCCGCGAAGCTTTTGGCGACCGCAAGGGTGAGGCTGAGGTTGATATGGAAATGAATGCCGAGGGAGCCCGCATTTGGGCACGTATGACCGGCGAAAACGTTGGTCGCTGCATTGCCATTGTACTCGACGATTACGTTTACTCATTCCCTCGCGTTCAAACCGAAATTAAGGGTGGACGTTCACAAATTACTGGCGATTTCACCATTAACGAGGCTAAGGACCTTGCCAACGTGCTTAAGTCCGGTAAACTACCTGCTCCAGCTCATATTGTTCAGGAACAATTGGTTGGGCCATCGCTTGGTAAGGAAGCCATTAACTCCGGAATGAACTCCTTTATAGTATCGTTCATCATAGTGCTACTATACATGGTTGTTTACTACAGCCGTAGCGCCGGTTTAGTAGCCGACTTTGCCCTTGTAACCAACCTCTTCTTCATCATGGGGGTTATGGCATCGTTTGGCGCAACCCTAACCCTGCCAGGTATTGCAGGTATTGTTCTTACCCTTGGTATGGCCGTTGACGCCAACGTACTTATTTTTGAGCGTATCCGCGAGGAACTCCGAGGTGGTAAAGGTTTGAGTTTAGCCGTTAAGGACGGTTACCGCAATGCGCTATCCGCTATTATCGACGGTAACGTTACCACACTGCTAACCGGTGTTATCCTGTACCTGTTTGGTTCAGGGCCAATCCGTGGTTTTGCCACTACCCTAATGATTGGTATTATCACCTCGATGTTCTGCGGTATATTCATTACAAGGCTTATTTTGCTTTGGATGGAAAAACGCAACATTCCAATGATTTTCTCAACTAAACTTTCAGAAAATGCATTCCAAAAAGTTAACATCGATTTCATTGGGCTACGTAAAAAAACTTATATATTCTCAGGCGTACTAATTTCAATTGCAATTATTTCGTTGGCCGTTCGCGGTTTGAACCCGGGTATCGACTTTGCCGGTGGACGTTCATACATCGTTCGTTTCCAGAATACCGTTTCAACCCAAGAGGTAAGCAAATCGCTTAAAACTTACCTTGGCGAGGCACCCGAAGTTAAAACCATTGGTGCATCGAATCAGGTAAAAATTACCACCAAATACAAAGTAGTCGATAACGATCCCAATGTTGACAACGAGGTTGACTCATTGATTTACCTCGGTGTTAAGCCTTTCATGGCCGAAAGTGCTACATTTAGCGACTTCCAGCACGATTATAAGCAAAGCTCCATTAAGATTGGGCCTACTATTGCCCACGATATCAAACGCGATGCATACATTGCCGTATTCTTCGCTCTTGTTGTTATATTCCTTTACATCCTTATCAGGTTCAGGTACTGGAGTTATAGTGCCGGTGGTGTGGTCGCACTTTTCCACGACTCGCTCATCACCATTGGATTGTTCTCAGTCCTTTACTACCGAGTGCCATTCAATATGGAAATTGACCAGTCGTTTATTGCCGCAATCCTTACCATTATTGGTTACTCAATTAACGATACGGTTATCATTTTCGACCGCATCCGTGAGTACATGGGCCTACACCCCAAACGTACCAGAAAGGAGAATATGAACAGCGCTATTAACGATACGCTGAGCCGTACCTTCTCTACATCATTCTCCACACTTATTGTACTTATCCCAATGTTCTTCTTTGGAGGTGAAGTTATTCGTGGTTTTGTTTTTGCTCTTATCGTTGGTATTCTGATTGGTACTTACTCATCAATTTTTGTAGCAGCACCAATTGCTTATGAACTAGAGAAACGTAAAGAGGAAAAGAAAAACAAGTAAATCTATATTGATGTTTAAAAAAAGGCGACCATATGGTCGCCTTTTTCTTTAATAATGCGCAACCTAAAAAAAACTAAACAAAAAAAGACAGGCCAAAAGCCTGTCCTGTATATGGTTAGGTATTAGTCAGCAATCACAGCGTTCCTCTACTGAAACCTAAATGTTGAAAATGTTGTTGAAAATTTTTAACTTTACTGCGATTATTTCCAATCCTTACTAATACCTGAACCATTTGAAATCCCCGGCTGTGAAGTCGGGGGTTTCGCTTTATTTGAGCGCAAAACTAGCCAAAAGTTTAATCCTCATTCCTGGCAATTTTATGTTGTAAAGTAGTTTTAACGTTTTTTTCAACAGGGCAGAATTGCTATGCAACTATTTGGTATTTTTGTAAACGT
>LUYY01000307.1 GCA_001603415.1 Bacteroidales bacterium Bact_07
ATTCAATGGTAGGCTTTAAAATTTTATCCATTAAATTTATGAAATTGAAGAATTTATTCCTAATACTTCCATAAAAATCGAACTAAAAAATAGTATTTGCTAACTTTGCGGCAACTAATTAACGGAATGGAACGAGTAGTTGTAGGTCTTTCAGGTGGGGTTGATTCAAGCGTTGCTGCTTACCTATTAAAGCAGCAGGGTTACGAGGTTATTGGAATGTTCATGAAGAACTGGCACGATACCACAGGCGTGCTTAAGGGCGATTGTCCGTTTGACGATGACAAGCAATTTGCTGAGATGGTTGCCCGTAAACTAAACATTCCCTTCGAGTTTGTTGACCTAAGCGATCAGTATCGTCAACGTGTTGTAGATTACATGTTCAGTGAGTATTCCAAAGGACGCACCCCTAATCCCGACGTTCTTTGCAACAGGGAAATAAAGTTTGATGCCTTTATGGATGCCGCTTTAAAACTTGGGGCTAACTATGTGGCAACCGGACACTACTGCCGGAAAGAGATTATTCATAAAGACAATCAACCCATATATAGGCTTCTTGCCGGGCTTGACCCAAACAAGGATCAAAGCTATTTCCTATGCCAGCTAAATCAATACCAGCTCAGCAAAGCACTGTTTCCTATTGGTCATCTCCATAAACCTGAGGTTAGAAGAATTGCTGCAGAGCTTGGCTTAGCCACCGCTGAACGGAAAGATTCCCAGGGAATCTGCTTCGTTGGTAAAGTTGATTTGCCTGTGTTCCTTCAGCAAAAATTAAAAGCCAAAAAAGGAAAGATTGTTGAAATACCTTCAGACTATTATACAACGCTTGAAAATATCAACAAAAGTGATTTAGCATCGCTTTCAAAACCATATACCTATAAGATTTCCGATGGGAAAGTGGTTGGGGAACACCAGGGTGCCCACTTTTTTACCATAGGTCAAAGGAAAGGATTAAATATTGGAGGCAAAGCTGAACCGCTTTTTGTTATAGCTACCGATATTGAAAATAACATTGTTTATGTGGGTATGGGGCAGAGCCATACGGGGCTTTACCGATCCGGTCTTTTCATGAACCCCAACGAGGTTCACTGGATCCGACCCGATTTAGCAATATCCACAGGACAATCGATGCGGGTTTTGGCTCGCATACGATACCGCCAACCACTCCAAGTGGCCACACTTCACCATACCGATAATGGCTACTACCTTACATTTGAAACACCCCAGCGTGGCATAACTGCCGGCCAGTTTGCGGCATGGTATATCGATGATGAACTATTAGGTTCAGGGGTTATTGCGGAATAAACTTTGAACAAATCAATGAATTATAATATATTTGTTCAAGGAAGCTTAAAACACCTTTAGCCTTGAACCGATTTTATATCATCTTTATATCTTATTTATCTTTTCTTACAGTAAGTAATACCACTTACTCCCAAAGTTCATTGCTGGTTAACAATTTTGAAAAAAAGGATTATCAGGCAGGTAATCAGAATTGGTCAATATGCCTTGGAATGCAACACAATATCCTTTTTGGCAATAATTATGGTTTGCTTTACTTTGATGGTGCAACATGGAAAAATAAACCCCTCCCAGAAAATACTACTATACGTTCAGTTTTAGCACATAAGAATAGAATTTATATTGGCACCTTTGAAGATTTTGGTTATTTTGAGATTTCAAATAGCACGGTTGGCAATTATATTTCGTTGGCTAACCCCTTTAAATCAACCATCCACAACGAAGAGTTTTGGCGAATAATTGCTATAGATGACATAGTTTTTTTCCAAAGCTTTGGAACAATATTTTACCTGTCAAATGATAAAATTGGTAAAGTACCGTTAGATTTCTCAATTCTTCTGCTCATGCAA
>LUYY01000308.1 GCA_001603415.1 Bacteroidales bacterium Bact_07
CTTTGAAGAAGTTCATCGACTTCGCCGGGGCGGTTATAAACTGGTATGATTACTGAAAAACGCATATTTTCAACTTAAATCACGAAGATAATACTATTTGGGTTTCCATTCGTCAACAAAAATATGCCATACACCATAAAAAAAACTTTATTAGACAATAACTTTTGGCAAATGTTTAATCGAAGTCAAAAAAAAATTTATCAAAAAGAACAATTTTTAATTTTTGTTAATATATTCGACTGTTGAAAAAATCAATCTTTGGCATGAGGCAACTAAAAATAATCAAACAGGTAACTAACCGTGAGGCCGTATCGCTCGATAAGTACCTGCACGAGATAGGCAAGGTTGATTTGCTCACAGCCGAAGAGGAAGTTACACTTGCCCGAAAGATTAGGGAAGGCGATCAGGAAGCATTAGCAAAACTGGTAAAAGCCAATTTGAGATTTGTGGTATCGGTGGCTAAGCAGTACCAGAACCAGGGATTAAGCCTACCCGATTTGATTAACGAAGGAAATGTTGGATTAATTAAGGCAGCCCAACGCTTTGATGAGACCAGAGGGTTTAAATTCATATCGTATGCGGTTTGGTGGATTCGTCAATCGATATTGCAGGCATTAGCCGAACAGGCCAGAATAGTTAAACTCCCGTTAAACAAGATTGGTTCAATCAATAAGGTAAACAGGGCATTAGCGGAGTTGGAGCAACGTTTTGAGCGGGAGCCAACCATTGATGAACTTTCCGAACTCCTTGAACTGGCACCCGAAGATATTAAGGAAGCCCTTAGAGGTAATAACAGGCACCTATCGATGGATGCCCCGCTTACCCAGGATGAGGATAGCAGCATGTACGATGTGCTGCTCTCGCCCGATTCACCAATGCCCGATAAGGGCTTGCTGAATGAAAGTTTACGCAAGGAAATTGAGAGAGCCTTATCAACCCTAACTCCCCGCGAGGCAAACATCATCCGACTTTACTTCGGATTGAATGGCAAGCACCCTTTAACGCTTGAGGAGATTGGCGAGGAGTTCGACCTAACCCGTGAGCGAGTTCGGCAGATTAAGGAAAAGGCGCTTAAAAGGCTCAAGCAAACCACAAGGAGTAAAATACTCAAGAGCTACCTAGGCTAAGCAATATGCAACGACCCGCTAAGCGGGTCGTTGCCTTTTTTTATTACCTTTGCATAAAATGTTAACCCCATGGAACGTTTAGTAGCCCCATCGATGCTGTCGGCCGATTTTGCAAACCTGGCCTGCGATATTGAGTTAGTAAACAAGAGCCAGGCCGATTGGTTTCATCTGGACATAATGGATGGCGTTTTTGTTCCAAACATTTCGTTCGGTTTTCCGGTTATAGAACGCATCAAGACATTGGCTACAAAGCCACTGGATGTACACCTGATGATTATTGAGCCTGACCGTTACCTTGAGCGCTTTCGCGAAGCCGGTGCCATCTGGCTTACCGTTCACTACGAAGCATGCCCTCATCTAAACCGAACCCTTTCGAGAATCAGGGAGTTAGGCATGAAAGCGGGCGTTTCGGTTAACCCCCACACGCCCGTTGAATTGCTATCCGATATTGTGGAATATGCCGATATGGTTCTTATCATGTCGGTAAATCCGGGCTTTGGCGGGCAAAAATTTATACCCAACAGCATTGTTAGAATTGAACGATTAAGAAAACTTATCGACCAAAAAGGGCTATCAACCCTGATAGAGG
>LUYY01000309.1 GCA_001603415.1 Bacteroidales bacterium Bact_07
AACTTATTATGAAAAAGTTATCAACAAATCGTTTACAAAGCAAGATGTTGCTTTTGTTGGTTGGCATTTCAGCCATTGTTTACCTTGTGGTTTTTGTTTTCATAATTAAAAGCATACAAAACGATAACTTACAGGATGCCCACAAGTATGTGAACACGCTGGTTAAGGAAACAGCCCGTAGTTTTGAAGACCAGCTTAACCAGGAGCTTAGTATAACTAAAACCCTCGCCGAAGCCTTCCGAGCCTTCAATAATATCACTCAAAAGGATTGGATTGACCTGCAAAACAGAATGGTTTCGGATGTCTTAAAGGAGCATCACAATATAAAATCGCTCTGGGTGAACTGGGATTTATCAAAGATTGATAAAACAGGCAAAAGCCAAGGACGGTTGCGCTGTACTTTTTACTGGGAAAATGATGTGCTAAAATATCGACAGGATACTGTAACTTTCGATAATCTCTCCAGCAAAAGCCTTTGGGTTACCCGAAATATAAAAGGGAATACCATACTTGAGCCATACTACTGGAAATACACCAATGCCGACCAAGTTAAAATCCCAATGACAAGCCTGGTAAGTCCCATATCCTATGGAAACCAACTGGTGGGAACGGTAGGCTGTGATATCACCCTTACGGAATTCAAGGAACGAGTTGAAAATTTGAAACTATTCGACAACAGCTATGCTTTCCTTCTCTCAAACGGAGGGGTTTACGTTTCGCACCCCGACTCCAAGGTTCTGGGTAAAACCATGGCCGAAATTAATCACGAAGAGGATAGCCTTTATCACATTTCCGACAAGATTGCACGAGGTGAAGCATTTAAAATATCGGCAAAGCACTCCGATACGGGAAAAGAGGTTGTTGCATACTTTAACCCAATCACCATGAAAGGTTCCGATTCACCATGGTGTCTTGGCGTTATCGTTATTATTGATGATGTGTTAACCGAATCGCGTTCCCGATTGTATTCTTTGATTTTGTTCGGATTTTTAGGCCTTATACTAATTAGTGGAGCTATTAGCTTTATTTCTAATCAGATCTCTAAACGTGTGTCAAGGGGTGTCGAGTTTGCCCAAGAAATAAGCCAGGGTAACCTAAAGGCAACATTTATCGACGACTCTGACGATGAAATAGGAACACTTTCAAAATCGCTAACCAAAATGGCTGCCCGATTACGTGAAACTTTTCGTGGAATTGGACAGGTCTCCGAAAGTATTATGGACACTGGCCAAACCATGAATGTTAGCTCCGAAGCACTTACCACCACGGTTGATGAGCTCACATCGGCTACCGATGATGTTTCGCATTCCATTCAGCGAATGGTTGGTTCAATTGGGCAAAGCACAAAATCGGTTCAGGAACAGCTTAACATATCAACAAAAGCCGTTGAAACCATTAAACAGGGCAGCCAAACATCGGCTAAAGCACTCGATGCCATGAAAATGGTAGCCAATAAGATTCAGGTTGTTAACGATATAGCCTTTCAAACCAACATTCTTGCCCTTAACGCAGCCGTTGAGGCTGCTCGCGCCGGTGAACACGGACGCGGTTTTGCTGTGGTTGCCGGCGAAGTGCGTAAACTTGCCGAACGTTCAAAACAAGCAGCCCAGGATATTGTAGCCTTAGCTAACTCCAGCCTTACTACTGTGGAGGAGGTTCGCAATGTTATGGAAAAGTTAGCCGATGAGGTTAAGCGAATTGCCGAGCATGCCAAACAGCTCTCGCTTGAGTTCGACGATCAGCAACAGGAGACTACCCACATTGGCGATTCCATGCAAAAACTTTCAGATGTTAGCAAGCTAACCGGCAACACCGCAAATGACCTTAGAACCTATTCCGAACACCTGTTACAGCTTGCCACAAACCTAAAGGAAGCCTCATCGTACTTTAAAATCGATTAACCACGAAAAATGGAAAAAGCACCTATAAAACTTTCTCCTGTAGTTTGGGGCCACTGGCGATTACCCGAATGGAATTTGACCTCCCGGGAAATCATTAACCTTACCCTGCAGTGCATCGATTTAGGGGTAACCACAATTGATAGCGCAGATATTTATGGCGATTACTCCTGCGAAAAACTATTTGGTGATGCCCTGGCTTTAGACCCTGCGGTTCGAAATCAAATACAAATTATCACCAAGTGCGGAATCCGTCTCATCTCCGGTAAATTTCCCGAGGTAACAGTAAAACATTACGATTACAGCTACAATCATATCGTAAGCTCGGTAGAGACATCCCTAAAAAATTTCAGAACCGATCATATCGATCTTTTGCTACTTCACCGACCCTCGCCACTACTAAACCCCAGTGAGGTTGCACTGGCTTTTAATCACCTTCATAGTACCGGTAAGGTCTTGCATTTTGGGGTTTCAAACTTTTTGCCTCACCAGGTTGAGTTGCTGCAATCCTTTACACCCATTCCCCTGGTAGCAAACCAGATTGAGATATCGCCGTTACAGGTTGAACACCTGCAAAATGGGAATTTGGATTATATGATGCAAAAGCATATCATTCCCATGGCTTGGTCTCCACTAGGTGGTGGCAGGTTGCTATCTCCCAAAAACGATACCGATAAGCGGGTTAGCAAAGTCATACATAAAATTGCGAAGGAAACCTCACTGCTACCTGAACAGGTTGCAATTAGCTGGCTTACCACTCACCCATCGGCCATAATTCCTGTGGTGGGAAGCGGAAAATTTGAGCGGATTAAAAATGCCTATTATGCTCTAAATACAAAACTTTCAACGCAACAATGGTTTGAGGTTTACTCGGCTTCAATTGGAGAAGATGTACCCTAATTTCTTAGGCATTTTACTCAAAGCCTTTTAGTAATGATTTTTTTCATCCGTACAAAATATTTATATTATTAATTACTAACACGTTACTATTTTGCTTTTAACAATCTTTATCGAGCGGATGGAACACCCATAGTTTGTTCATCTGTGTTTGTGTAATCTGCCTTACATGGGTGTTTCATATAAAAAAGATCTGTCTCGCATTGAGGAGTCAGGTTCAAGATTCCAGTACCTGTCCCGCGTTAGCGGGATTCAAAATTCTCAATACTGACTCCTGTTTTTCGTTCCTTTAACATCAATACCATCTGCACCTACCCTTCAAAAATTCAACAAAAAGTACTCTTCTACCCGTTCATTATCGGTCATATTACAAACTATCTTTTTGCTTATTGCATGATTATCTATTTCTTATGCCGTTTGGCAAAGTATTTGTTAATTTATGTTTATGTATTGCATTTTATTGAATTTATTGCCTTTTGTATGATTAATTATATATATCTGAATATCAATATTTTAAATATTTTTTATTACTAAAACGTTAATTTTATTGACTTTACGGGT
>LUYY01000310.1 GCA_001603415.1 Bacteroidales bacterium Bact_07
GGCTCAATTGCACGCGTTCTTACTCCTAACGGACTTTGGTATACAATAGTGTTAGTTATTCTCATTATCTTCTTCGCATACTTCTACACTCAGGTAACCCTGAACCCTACAGAAATTGCAAA
The DNA here is from genome assembly GCA_001603415.1 of Bacteroidales bacterium Bact_07. Lineage (GTDB taxonomy): Bacteria > Bacteroidota > Bacteroidia > Bacteroidales > Tenuifilaceae > Tenuifilum. The sequence goes on from LUYY01000310.1 coordinate 123, forward strand.
GAACATTCGTGAAAACGGCGGCTCCATTCCGGGTGTTCGTACAGATAAGACAGAAGAATATCTGACTAAAATATTGAATAGACTTATATTACCTGGTGCATTGTTCCTTGCATTGATTGCTGTTATTCCAACACTTGTTCAGAACTGGTTTGGATTCCCACAGTCAATCAGTCAGCTTATGGGCGGAACTTCACTTATCATTTTGATTGGTGTTGATCTTGATACAATGAGTCAGGTTGAGGCTCTCCTTAAAATGCATCACCACGAAGGACTTACTAAGAAGGGCAAAATCAGATCACGAAATCTCTAAAATAAATTTTTAGAAAATTCGTGAATTAGCAGTAGAAAAGAACTGGGAATATGTGATATATTATCTTTTACCGAATTGCTCTCATTGCGAGGTGCCTAAGATTCGGTAAAATATTCTCATGGGGGCTTTTATATGAAAGTACGAACCAGTGTAAAACCTATCTGTGACAAGTGTAAGGTTATTAAGAGAAATGGTATTATTCGTATCATTTGTTCAAACCCAAAACATAAGCAGAGACAGGGCTAAGGCTTAAGGAGAAACAGATGGCTCGAATTGCGGGAGTTGATATCCCTAATAAGCACACAGTAGTTGCTTTAACTTATATTTATGGTATCGGCCGTTCATCAGCAGCAGAAATCTGCGAAAAAGCTAAGATCGATCCAGCTAAAATGGCTAATGATCTTACACAGGATGAATTGGCAAGAATTCGTGAAATCATGGACGCTGAATACAAGACTGAAGGACGTCTCCGTTCAGAAATCGGTCTTAACCTTAAGCGTTTGATGGATATTGGTTGCTATCGTGGTCTTCGTCACAAGCATGGTCTTCCAGTACGCGGTCAGAGAACTCGTACTAACGCACGTACTCGTAAGGGTAAGAAGAAGACTGTTGCTAATAAGAAGAAAGCATAAGGCGGAGGATAGATAATGGCTACCGTTAAGAAACGAAAGGAAAAAAAGAGCGTATACGAAGGAAATGTATATATCCAGGCTACGTTCAATAATACTATCGTAACTGTAACAGATATGAAGGGAAATGCTCTTTCTTGGGCATCTTCAGGCGGACTTGGATTCCGTGGAGCAAAGAAATCTACTCCATTTGCTGCTCAGTCAGTTGCTGAAACAGCACTTCAGAAGGCTGCTAGTTACGGTTTGCGTGAAGTTCACGTGTATGTAAAGGGACCAGGAATGGGTCGTGAAAACGCTATCCGTTCTATTGGTGCTATGGGCTTGAGAGTAAAGTCTATTTCTGATGTTACTCCAATTCCTCACAATGGCTGTCGTCCTCGTAAGACTCGACGCATGTAAATCTTAAGGAGAATACGTTATGGGTAAAAGCACACAGCCTCTCTTAAAGAGATGTAAAGCCTTGGGTATCAATCCTGTTGTAATGGGTTATACAAAGGAATCTAAGAGAAATCAGAAAGAAGTTAGACGCGCTAAGAAGTCTGAATACGGTCTTCAGCTTACAGAAAAGCAGAAGCTCCGCTTCATTTATGGTGTTCTCGAAAAGCAGTTCCGCAAGTACTATGTAATGGCTACAAAAAAGACTGGCGTAACTGGTGAAGTTTTGCTGCAGATTCTTGAATCTCGTCTTGACAATGTTATCTATAGAATGGGATTCGCTAAGACTCGTCAGCAGGCTAGACAGATGGTAAGTCATGGTCACATTACAGTAAATGGAAAGAAGGTTGATATTCCTTCTTACCTCGTAAAGGTAGGCGATGTAATTTCTGTCAAAGAAGAAAGCAGAGCTTCTGCTGGAATTAAAACAATTGTTCTTGCAAATAGCGATAACAAAGTTGTTCCTGGCTGGCTTGAAGTAGATGCTGAAAAATTTACTGGAAAGGTTGTAAGCTTGGCTGCACGTTCAGACATTGACTATGCAGTTAAAGAGAACCTTATTGTTGAATATTATTCTAAATAATAAAGAGGAGTTTAGATGGCTCGCAAAAACTTGCTTAAAGGTTTCAAAAAACCTAAAGGTATTTCATTTGAACCGATTGATAGTACCAATCCTAATTACCAAAAGTTTTATGCCTACCCGTTTGAAACAGGTTTTGGTACAACAGTTGGAAACACTTTAAGAAGAGTATTGTTGTCATCTATCCAAGGTTATGCAATTACCTCTATCCGTATTACATCTTATGATGAAAGTGGTATTTCACATGTAATTTCAAGCGAATTTGAAGCAATTCCAAATGTAGCTGAAGATACACTTGAAATCATCAATAGTCTTAAGATGATACGGTTATGCTTGCCGGAAGACGTTGAATCAGACACTATTCAGTACGAGTTCAAAGGTCCTGGCGTAGTAAAGAGTGATGATTTTGCGAAGGACGGACAGCTTGAAATCAAGACTAAAGATCAGGTTATCTTTACAATGATGGAAGGCGCTCAGCTTGATATTGAAATTCAGGTTGACCTTGGTAGAGGATACGTACCTGCTGAAACGAATGAACATTACATAGAAGTTGTTGGTACAATTCCTATGGATGCCATTTTTACTCCCGTTCCAAAGGTAAAATATTCTATTGAGCCATGTCGTGTAGGTCAGAGAAATGACTACGACAAGCTTGTTCTTGAAATTTGGACTGATGGAACAATTACACCTGTAAATGCGCTTGGTGAAGCTGCAAAAATTGCAAAAGATCATTTTTCGATTTTCATCAACTTTAATGACAGCGAAATTTCTGGTGGTGATGACGGTGATGAAGGTGATAAAATTATCAGCAAGGTTCTTAACATGTCCGTTGAGGAACTTGAACTTTCAGTACGTTCATCAAATTGTTTGAAGAATGCAAATATTCGTACAATCGGCGAATTAACAAAGAAGACTGAAGATGACATTGCAAAGACAAGAAACTTTGGAAAGAAGAGTCTGCAGGAAATCAAGGAAAAGCTCCAGGAATGGAACCTTACACTTGGTATGACAGATTACAGTCATCTGAAGAATGCTGCCAATATTATAAAGCAGAAGGAAGAAACAGATGAATCATAGAAATGGTTTTAATCCGCTTTCACGTACAACAGCACATCGTCGTGCTATGTCACGCAATATGGTAACTTCGCTCTTCAGATATGAGCGTATTACTACAACT
>LUYY01000048.1 GCA_001603415.1 Bacteroidales bacterium Bact_07
ACTCTCCTCTGTACTTCGATATCAAAGGCTTAGTCGAACATCAAGGCTTAGTCTATTGCTTCATCTTTCTAATATTTTTTTCGGCGAGGGTTTACTAATCTCTATAATGGTTTAATCAAACTTTTTGGTGCAATTCACTGTTTACATAAAGTACCAAAAAGTCTTTAAAATGAAAGTTGGGATTATAGGAAGCGGAATGGTTGGGGCTACCTCAGCTTACGCCATTATGATGAGGAAAGCGGCCAGCGATATTGTTCTAATTGACGCCAATGAAAGGCGTGCAATTGCCGAGGCTCAGGATATCATGCATGCTGTTCCATTTGCAGCAGCAACCGATATTTATGCAGGCAGTTTCAGCGACCTAAAAGATGCCAAGGTAGTTGTAATAGCGGCAGGAGCACACCAAAAACCTGGAGAAACAAGATTAATGCTAATGGAAAAGAATGCAGCCATTATGCGAGAAATTATCTCTAACACTGCAAATGTTAACCCAAATGCTATTTTTCTTGTTGCCACAAATCCGGTTGATATTATCACCCATATTTGTGTTGATATTGCAAAAGATTTTGGAATACCCCCTTCAAGAATTATAGGTAGCGGAACCACACTCGATACGGCTCGATTCAGAACTCTGCTTGGAACCCATACTGGGGTTGACCCACAGCACGTTCATGCTTACGTGCTTGGTGAACACGGCGATTCTGAAGTGTTGTGCTGGTCAAATATCGATATTGGGGGCGTTCCGCTTGAAGATTTTATAGCACACCGAAACATTGAGTTTAACGAAGAGGTAAAGAATAGAATTGACGATGGGGTTCGAAATGCTGCATACAAAATAATTGAAGGAAAGGGTTCAACCTATTACGGGGTTGCAGGCGCCATTGCAAAGCTTATTGAAATCATTAACCGCGATAATCGGGCTGTATTAACTATTAGTGCATTGATGGAGGATGTTGAGGGAATAAAAAATGTAACCCTTTCATTACCTCACATCATTGGTGGCGACGGCGATCTTGGTGTTTTGCCCATTAGACTAAACATTAAGGAAAAAATGTTACTCAGAAAAAGCGCAGAGATTATTAAATCTAAAATTGATGAATTTGAAAAAAATGAAAAATGACTTTCTATAAATTAGTATTATCCGCTGATTCAATGAGTGGTTTAGCAAGATTTATTATGACTTATGTTCGTTAACTCTCTAAGAAATTTGAGATTTTTTTTCGGTTTTCTTCTGCCAGAAATTAATTCAGATTACACGGCACGAAATCTTTGCCGTTACCATTCATAAATAGAATTCTCCTGTCCACACAACACTCAATATTTGCGAATGGAGCAAAAGACGATGAGCGCTTAATAGGTTAACTCCCCAACGTTTTCAGGTTGCAAACGTGACATATCCTCTACCTCACCACTCCAATATTCAGCAGCTCCGCTGCCAGGGTTAGGCGTTGAGCCCAGTTGCCGGGTAAAACCATGTGGTGATTCCCAAAGGGATGCTCGGTAAAGTACTCTATGGCCGAAGGGCTAAGTTCAACCTCAAGCTGGGTGCGACAGGCATTTCGGCTCCTTGGCCTATCGGTTACCCGGCCAAGGGTAACAAAGATGTGGTTTAGGGTGCTATCGAACCTAAAGATGGTTACCTCCTCGCCTTTTACTTGGCCGTTTATGGCATATCCCTTGCCGGTTTCAAAATGGGTTTCGAGCTTAAACGTGGTTAAATGGTTAACCGGAGCGGTGCAATGAGCAAGAATGGCTTTGCCATCGCCCACATGGGCAATGTTGGCCATCCAGGGAATGGCGTTGCAAACCTCAGAGGAAAACATCATTGCAGCAGCACTACAAATATCGGCCTCGCAAGCAGTTGGAATACCGTCGTAGTTTAATTTGGCCAGAGCCAAACAGGCCGTGTGTCCCGTTTTATTGACCAACGGGAAGCATTCTACTGCCATGGCGTTTAGCCTATAGAATGGGATAAGCGAGGCAAGCCCCTCGTATATCTTGCCGCTCTCAATCAATTCCTGACGGTTATCGGCCATGCCAAAAAGTGATGTGAAATCGGGTGAAACCTGCGATATCTCATCAAAAACCATATCATCCCAGCTGATATCAACCTGCTCAACACCAAGCTTGCTTTGCAGTAGGTATGGGTTAACGCCGCTTGCCACCAACCAAGGCGATGAACTTCCAACAACACCGAGCCGCTGGCCATGTAACTTACGAACTCCCATAAAGGCATGATAGTACTCGCTCAGATACTCTGCTGTAGCAGGGTTATCGGCATCGAGCAGAACGGAACGTATGTTATGCTGGTTCATCCAGGCCTTTACCTCGGTGGCAGCAGCCCACGAGTTGGCCTCGCGCGAGGCAAGCAACAAGTAGAACCTGAACTCCTGCACCGAATCAATGGCCAAATGCTCTGAACCCCCAGTTAAGAACATAAGCACATCGGGCTTATCGTTAACAAACTCCATCTCCTCGGGGTTAAATAAGCCCATGTACTTCTTCTTGGCCTTATCAAATACCGAAAGTTCTGCTGCCGGGAATGCCAGCAGCTTTACCCTTAACCGTTCCTTAATAAAATCGTTACTGCTCATTGGTTTCAATACTTTTTACAATACTTATTCCGTACCTGATATACTGGTAAACATCCTCAGGGGTACCATCAATCCGGTTACTATTTCGAACATGCCCCAACCTAACCACCACAGCGTTTAAATCGGGGATTACAAAGATATACTGTCCAAGCAAACCGCGAGCATACCAAACCCTATGGCCGTCGATATTTATCATCCACCACTGGTAACCATAAAAATCGACATTCTTGTTGGTTTCGGGGTCGAAAAGGTACGATGCAGGGGTTAACGCTTCGTTCAGGTAGTTCTCAGGCACAACCTGCTGGCCATTCCACTTGCCACCATTAAGCACAAGCTGACCAAATCGGGCAAAATCGCGGGCGTTGGTATTAAAGCAGCAAAATGCTTTTTCAACACCGTCCTTCCTGTCGAGGCACCAAAGGGCATCGTGTTCGACACCAACCTTTGTCCATATTTTTTCCGAGGCATAATCGGAAAGGGTCTTCCCTGTTGCCTTTTCAATGATAAGCGATAGAAGTTGAGTGTCGCCGCTGCGGTACTCGAATAGCTTTCCGGGTTCCTTAACCACCCTTTGGTTCAGTACCAGTTTAGGGAGGTTGTTCCCATAGTAGCCCTGCGTGGTTAGCGAGAATAGCGTACTATACGATTCATCCCAGCTCAACCCCGAGCTCATGGTTAGTAAGTGTTTTATGGTGATTTTTGCTTTATCGCCCTCAGCAAACTCAGGCAGGTATTTGCCAATAGGCTCATCGATACTTTTAATATAGCCATCGTTAACCGCACAGCCCATTAGCAGGCTAACAATGCTCTTGGCCATTGAGAAAGAGTTGGAGTATGAGTCTTTACCATAGCCGTCCCAGTAGGTTTCAAAAAGCAGGGCTGTATCCTTTACAACCAGGAAAGCCACCGTGCGAAAATCGTTAAAATACTTAAGCTGTTCGTCGTTTAGCTGGTAGGTATTATACTCTGGGTGCAACTTCCAGGGTTGAGGTGTACCCGCCTTAACGGTTCGGTTATGGAATATCTTGTAGTCGTCGATATTTACCTGCTGGTAAATTAACGCCCGCACAATGTAATGGTTTTGCGGCAAAGCCAGATAGATGGCAAGCGCAGCAAGAACCACCAAACCAGCTATTTTAAGTTTTCGCTTCCAGTTCATAGCATTCAAGGTTTAGGTTGATATCTTGTGTCGAAATTAAGGATTGTTTTGGATTTTTTGTGATATTTGTTCTCAAAATATTTCTTACCGCTAAAATTATGAATAGCTTATCGCTTAAAACAGTGCTTGTTACCCTTCTTATATCGATTTATACTATTTCCCAAGCCCAAACCGATAGTACCGGGGTTAGCCTTAACCTTTTGGGGCAATCGTTTTTTGATAACAAGGAGTTTACCGGCAACATCAAAAAGGGATATACCCACCCAGGCTTTTACATACAGCCGGCTATAAAATTTGAAACGAAACAGTATAGCATTGCAGCGGGTTTCCATACTTTATACCTTGCCGGAGCCGATACCCTTGAGCGATTGGTACCGGTTCTTACGGCCAAGCTGCGCCTTAGCAATAGCATTACCTTAGTTGCCGGAACGTTAGAATCGCAGAGTGGGCATTGGTTACCTGAGCCACTATTTAAGCCCGAGCGTCTTTTTCTGAATCAACCCGAGACAGGCATACAGTTTCTTTATAATGGGAACAAAAGCAAGGCCGATTTGTGGATAAACTGGGAACGCTACATCAAAATTGGTAGTCCGTTTCAGGAAGAGTTTACGGTGGGATTTACCCATTTATACAATAGCTGGAAAGAAATCACAGGATTCTCAAACGCCTTTCACGCAATGGCATTTCATCATGGCGGACAAATTGATAGCACCAACCTTCCCGTTCAAACCCATGTTAACATTGGCTTACTACCAGCTTTCAGCTTTAAGCCATCGGGTAAAACAAGATTAGCAATGGCCACATCCATATACTATTACAAAAACCTTTCCCCATCATTCACTTCGGAGTATAACACTGGGTTTGGATTGCATCCACAGGTAAAGGCATACCTTAACAGCACAACCCTTGAGGTTGGCTTTTGGTACTCCAACGGGTTTGTTAACCCGCGAGGTGAAGAGCTTTTTGGCTCGGTATCGACCATCAATCCCATTTATAACCAATCGATTCGACGACTGGGAACTCTTACCCTTGAATACCAAAAGCGGTTCATGAGCAGCATGCTTCTAAATGCCAATTTTAAGGCTTACTACGATTTTAAATCGAACCTGCTGGAGTACAGCTATACCCTTAGGTTGATTTTCGATGGGGAATTAGTTCGGCTAAAGTAATAAAAAACCCGACCATGTTTGGTCGGGCGATAATGTGCTGTTTAAGGGAGCTATTTATTCTCTTTAGGACAGTAAATGTTTACCATCTGCTCGGCAGGCTTGTAACCAAGCTCCAATGCCTTGCGGAAATCATCGCAACCGGATTTGAACTCCTGAACATTCATCTTTGAAATACCGCGGTTATAGTATGCTTCGGCATTCTTAGGGTCGGCTTTGATGATAACATCATAATCGGGAATGGCCTCCTTATGGTTACCCATAATTGCCTTTGAAATGGCACGGTTATAGTAGGCCTGAACGTAGGAGGGATCAATGGTTAGCACCTTGTTAAAATCGACTATTGAACCCTTATAGTCCTTTTGGAAAGCACGGGCAACACCCCTGCCGTAATAGGCTTTAAGGTAATCGGGCTTAAGCTCAATGGCCTTGTTGAAAGCAACAATGGCCTGCTTAAACTCGCCCTTACGCAGTAATGCGCCACCCTTTACCCCATACACCAATGGCAATTTAGGATTGATTGCAATGGCTTTATCAAGCACTTTAACTGCATCGTCGAAGCGTTGTGCATTGGCATAGGCTTCGCCCAAACTATAAAGCACCTCTTCGTCAGTAGGTAAATCCTTATTGGCTGTTTCCAAATCGGCAATTGCACCATTGTAATCCTGAATTTTGAGTTTGAAGATTCCCCTCTTCTTGTAGGCCTCAGGTGTAGCGTTAGCCCCTTCAATCATCTTGTCGTAATCGGCTATGGCACCCTTAAAATCGGCAAGGTTTGCAAGCGACTCGCCGCGACTATAAAAGGCTTCGAGGTTGGAACCATCGAGCTCAATGCTGCGATTATAATCCTTAATGGCCTGCTCAAACTCCATGATTGCTGCATTGAGCAAACCACGCTGGTAGTATGCCTTTGAGCTGGAATCGTTCAGGGCGATTGCCCTGTTAAGGTCGGCCATGGCCTCGGTATAATGCTTTAGCTTGCGTTCCGATATCCCCCGGTGCAGATATAAATTGAAATCGGTTGAATCCAAAGCTATTGCTGCACTATAATCGGCAATGGCTAATGAATCGTTGTTCAATGCAGCAAGGGTTAAGCCGCGCTTAAAGTAGTAATCGTAGCGCTTGGGGTTAAGCTTTACAGCTCTGTTGAACCTATCAAGGGCAAGTTCATACTTGGCTGAATCGAGCAGCTGTAAACCGGCTCTAAAATTATTTTCGGCCATACGGGGCTTAAGAATGAAGTAGGCTGTCAATCCTATAACAACCAGCCCAATAAGTATCACCACAATACGTTTCATACCTATTTGTTTTAATATCAATTCAAATTTATACGATTATTTCGAAATAAATGTTATTTGTTGGCTTCCATTATCAATGCGCAGTTTAGCTTAGCCACCTCGCGGGCAAAACGTGGGTTTTGGTTTGAGAGTAAGTCGGTTAGCTTGTGGTAGTTGGGGTCATCGTGCTGGCTTATGAAGAAAAGCGATTTGTAGTTCCTGAGGTAAAAATTATAGCTATCGCTATAGTTTCGGTAAGTGTTGTCGTTAACCGTTTTGAGCAGGGTGTAGGTTGAACAGATTTTTTGTGCATGCTTCCTAAAATCAACCGAATTGGGATAATCAATAACATTGAGATACCAACCCGTTGAATCGATAACCGGGCAGAACGATACCATATCGTTATTGAGCATGAACTTCACCTTAGCCAGAGTATCGGACAAACTATTGGTTATATGCTGGCTACCATAAAGGCCAAGCTCCTCGGCAGCAAAGGTTGCAAAAACAATGGTTGTTCGGGGTGCAAAACCCGATTGCTTAAGAACTCTGGCAACTTCGAGGGTTACCGCAACGCCGCTGGCGTTATCGTCGGCTCCGGGAGCCACATTAAAAGGGCTTTCGGGTTCTGTACTTCGTAAAATACAATCGTGATGGCCTCCTATAATGGTAATACTATCAGGGTAAACAACACCGGGTAAGGTTGCTATTACATTGTACTGCCAGGTTTCATAGTTTTGTCCTCTGAAATATGCATTTAATGGGAAAGAATCGAGACGGGCATTTGTGTAACCGTAGCTCTTAAACCTGTTCATAACAGCCATTGCCACATCGCGACGGTTATCGGCTAGTGTGAAACGGGTGCCCATTCCCTGTAGCATACCAATGGTTGCAGCAATGCTATCGGCATTGATTTTCTTGATTACCTGGGCAATTCATGGATCGGGCTTACTAGTGGGGTCAACAATTTCGTCGTCCTTTGAACAGGATGCCACAATACCAAATAGCAATAGGGCCAAAAGCCCCTTGAATACATAACGATAGGTAGAAGTCATAAACTTTAGTTTTGATGTAAAAATAAACATTCTGTTAATTCCGAAACGTTCCCAATTCAGAAATTTGATACCTTTGGTGGCAAAACCCCCAAAAGGGTATAACCAAAACAGTAACCCGATGAAGAATTATTCACTTGACCAGTTCAAGAGGTATAACAACCTAATGGGTTGGTTCACCTTTGCCATTGCCACGTTGGTTTACCTGCTTACCATTGAACCCACAGCCAGTTTTTGGGACTGCAGCGAGTTTATAGCTAGCGGTAATAAGCTTGAGGTTGGGCATCCACCGGGGGCGCCTTTCTTTATGCTTATGGTGCGATTTTTCACCATGTTTGCGCCAACCCCGCAATGGGTACCTATACTTGCCAACAGCCTCTCGGCCCTGGCCAGTTCGTTTACTATTCTGTTCCTTTTCTGGACCATAACTTACATGGCTCGGCGAATAGTTTTAAATAAAGCCTCCAACTTCACCTTAACTCAGATCGTACTAATTCTATCATCGGGATTTGTTGGTGCCCTTGCTTACACCTTTTCCGATACATTCTGGTTCTCAGCAGTTGAAGGTGAGGTGTATGCTACCTCATCGTTATTTACAGCATTAGTATTCTGGGCTATTTTAAAATGGGAAGAGCAGGCCGATGAACCCCACGCTACCCGTTGGATTATTCTCATAGCCTTTTTGATGGGCATTTCCATTGGCATCCACCTTCTCAATCTATTGGCTATTCCAGCCATTGCTCTGGTTTACTATTTCAGGAAGTTTAAATACTCGCCAAAAGGATTATTATATACCCTATTAATCTCTGCTCTGCTGCTAATCACCATTATGTATGGCATAATACAGGGATTTGTTGTGATTGCTTCAAAGATTGAACTCCTTTTTGTGAACTCATTTGGCCTACCAATTAAGTCGGGGGTATTCTTCCTGTTTATCGTAATGCTTGCTTTGCTTGCCTATGGTATTTACCGAACCCATAAGCAAGGGCGGGTAATATTAAATACCATTTTTGTAGGAATTACAGTGATAATGATTGGTTACAGTTCGTATGCTGCAATTGTGATACGTTCGTCGGCCAATCCGCCAATGGATCAGAACAGCCCCGATAACATGTTTTCGCTGCTTTACTACCTTAACCGTGAGCAGTACGGCGACAGGCCCTTGCTTTACGGGCAGGTGTTCAGCGCGCAGCCCATTGCAAGGATCGAGGGCGAGCGTACTTACGCCCCAAAGAATGGAAAATACGTTTTTGTTCGTACCAAGGATAGGTATGAGTTTGACCCCGAGTTTAAAATGCTTTTCCCCCGAATGTGGAGCAACGAACAAAACCATGTTAACGCTTACAAGAAATGGAGCAATTTTGAGGGGAAACCGGTAAAACGTTTTAACCAGGAAGGCAAAACTGAAACGGTTTATGTACCTACATTTGGCGAAAATCTGCTTTTCTTTTTCCGTTATCAGCTTGGCTTTATGTACTTCCGCTACTTTATGTGGAACTTTGCCGGTCGCCAAAACGACCTTCAAGGACACGGCGAAGTAACCAAGGGGAACTGGATAAGCGGAATCCCTTTTATCGATAACCCACGTTTAGGGCCACAGGAAAAACTACCTGAAATATACCGAAACAACAAGGGCCGAAACCGCTATTACCTGCTACCTCTGCTCTTAGGTCTTGCAGGTTTAATCTACCAGTTCCGCAGGCATAAGCACGATTTTTGGGTAACCACCATGCTTTTTGTTATGACCGGAATTGCCATAGTTGTTTACCTCAACCAAACACCATACCAGCCGCGTGAGCGCGACTATGCCTATGCCGGGAGTTTTTATGCTTTTACCATTTGGATTGGTCTTGGTGTCCTGGCGGTTTACGAATTACTTAAAAAGATAAAAGATAATCTGACTACCGCTGTGGCAACCGCAACCCTATGCACACTGGCTGTTCCGGTTCTCATGGCCAGCGAAAACTGGGACGATCACGATCGTTCAGGCAGCTATGTTCCTGTTGACTTTGGCTACAACATGCTTATTGGTTGTAAGCCCAACGCCATTCTTTTCACTTACGGCGATAACGACACCTTCCCATTATGGTATTCGCAGGAGGTTGAAGGGGTTAGAACCGATGTTCGCGTGGCCAACCTAAGCTACTTGCGAGGCGAGTGGTATATAGAACAAATGCAGCGCAAAGCCTACCAAAGCGACCCTATCCCAATAAGAATGACTTACGACCAGTACTTTACCGGCTCACGCGATGCCATAGTAGTAATTGACAAAATAAAAGAGCCACTGAACCTTGACCGCGTTGTGGATTTCTTCCTTTCCGATAAACCCGAAAACCAGGTTCAATCACCTTTCAATCCTAACGAAAGGATAAACTACATCCCATCTAAACAACTATTTTTAACTGTTGATAAATCTGAAGTTAAAGGTAAAGTTGATGTACCTGAGGGTTACCTCAACCGTATTGCCGACACCATTACCTGGACACTTAACAAGCAAATAGTGCTTAAAGATGGCCAGGTAATACTCGACCTTATTGCCACAAACCGTTGGAGGCGTCCCATTTACTATGCCACCACTGTTAGCGGTGAAACATATTTAGGGTTGGATAAGTTCTTCCATCTGGAAGGGATGATGTACCGTGTACTACCCATACCCGCCTCACGCCAATGGGGAACTGGTTCTGTTAACACCCGCGAGATGTGGGAAAACCTCATGGAAAAGTACAGGTTCAGGAGTTTGAACAACCCCAAAGTTTACTTGGACGAGAACAAGATGCGAATTGTATCGAACTACCGTAACCTTTTTGCTCGCCTTGCCAATGCTTTAGTTGACGAAGGGAAAAAGGACTCAGCCATAACCGCTCTTAATAGGTGCATGGAACTTATTCCCCCTAAAACAGTTCAGCTTAACTACTTTGCCCTTCCCATGGTTGAAGGCTATTACCGCGCAGGCAACTTGCAGAATGCCCTGAAATACTCACAGGAAATGGCCAATCAGGCATCGGAAGCCATTTCGTATATGATTTACGACCTTAACGATTACCAGAAAAGTTGGTTAGGTAACGAACTTCAACTAAACCTTGCCATACTCTACGAGTTAACCCGCATGGCCAATCAGTACGAGAAGGGTGAGTACGCTAAGCAAATAACGGAAAAGTTCAATTCATACGTAACTGTACTTGAAAACTAACTATGATAAACCTTAGTCCCCCACGTTTTTTCCAAAGATTTTTCAAGAATGTGATTTGGAATTTCCCCCTCGAAAAGGAGGGGGTCTTCCTTACCTTCGACGATGGTCCAACACCCGCAGTTACCCCATGGGTGCTGGAACAGCTCCGAAAGTACAATGCCAAAGCCACCTTTTTTTGCCTTGCCAAAAACGTGGAGATGCATCCCGAAATCTTTAATATGATTATCAAAGATGGCCATGCCGTGGGAAACCATTCCTACAGCCACATCAAGGGCTGGGGGACCGATACCACTCAATACGTTCAGGATATTATTTACGCCAATAGCTTTGTAAACAGCAACCTATACCGCCCACCCTACGGACGAATAACGCCCAAGCAGTTCAAACTGCTTAAATCGCAGTATAAAATTATTTTGTGGGATGTGCTCAGCATGGACTATAGCCGAAGGGTATCGCCTAAAAAGGTTTATCGGTATGTAATTAGTAATGCTAAGCCGGGTTCAATTATCGTTTTTCACGATTCATTAAAGGCAGAACGTAATTTACGCTATTCATTGCCCCGCGTACTGGAAAATCTCAGCTCAAAAGGGTTAACCTTTAAGTCGATAATACTTCCATGAACAGAACTTAATAGATGAGCAAAATTCTCTTTATTGTTCAGCTTCCTCCTCCGGTTCATGGTGCCAGCTTAATGAATAAGTTGGTTATTGGCAGGGCATCGCAAATTCCTGGCAACAAATGCATTACTGTTAAACTCAACTTTGCCAAATCGCTATCGGACCTGCAAAGGTTTAAACCCCGTAAAGTAATAAGAGCCATTACTGTTGCTTTCGAAATCATTTGGAAAATCGTAAAGTACAAGCCCAATACCATTTACTTTTCAATGGTACCCATTGGCATTGTGCTAATTAGGGATAGTTTTTACCTGATGCTTTGTAAAGCCTTTTCACCCAAATCAAAAATAATTATCCACTTACATCGGCCGGGTATGTTGCAGTTCTACAGCCAAAAACCTTACCTATACCGTTACTATAATTTCATCTTCAAGGGATGCGAAATTGTTCACCTCACCCCACGATTAGCCAGGTTGGAGCTCTCGCCTTTACGTTTAACCAAATCGCACATTACAGTTGTTCCCAATTCCATAATTAAAACGCCCGATTATACCAAGCAAGAAAAGGATTGGAATAATATTCTTTTCCTTTCTAACTTCCTTAAACATAAAGGTTATACTGAACTTGTTGAAGCGTTTGCTGAACTACACAAAAAGTATCCCCGCTTAACACTGACACTTGCAGGTGCATTCCCATCGGAAAACGATAAACAAAGATTGATGCAGAAAATTGAACTCTACGGATTAAATGAATCGATAGATGTTGTTGGGGCTGTTTACGATTCCAAAAGGTTTGAACTTTACAGCAAAGCCGGGATATTTGTATTACCATCCAAACTCGAATACTTTCCGCTAGTGATTCTTGAAGCCATGTCGGAGCGTTGCGCTGTTATTTGCAGCGGAAGGGAAAACCTTCAGGAAACCTTTACCAACGGGAAACATCTACTTTTCCTCGATAGTACTGAGCCAGCTGATATTGCCCAGAAGATTGAAAGTTTAATACTATCGCCCCAACTTGCCCAAATAATAGCAAACGAAGGTTACAAACGGTTTACCGAGATTCAGGAAGAAAGCCTCTCAAAAATTGACAATCTTTTTTCCCGATAAATATTTTCTGGAATGCGCGAACATCTTATTCGCTAAAACTGAGCAAAGGGCTTCTACCATAAAATCTATATCTTTGCAAAAATTTTAAAGGGAATGATAACCATTGAACAAGTAAAAGAGCTTACAAAGCGCCGCGATGCGCTGAGGAGGTATCTTTGACATCGACAAACTAACCATTGAATACGAAGAGGAGCAGCAAAAAACACAAGCCCCCAACTTTTGGGATAAACCC
>LUYY01000311.1 GCA_001603415.1 Bacteroidales bacterium Bact_07
TTTCCCAGCACCATTAGGCCCTAAAAGGCCGTAGATGCTACCCCGCGGCACCGAGATACTTACATCGTCCAATGCCAGGTGATTAGAAAAGCGCTTTTCAATCCCTTTGGTTTCTAATAGGTACATAACTTAATTAAAGATTTTAGTGTTAATGGTTTTATTTTGAATTGTAAAGATATAATGTAGATGGTTACCCGCAAAATAGGAATCGAAAAATAGTTCATTAACCTAACATGCTTGTTTTAAGAATAGACAATTCCTCTAACATCTTTTAACTTCTTCACATTCTGTCTTCTACCGTTTAACGGCTCACGGTTAATGTTTAACGAACGTCCTAAACCTATAACTCCTTTTTCCCTTCATCAACCTTTTACAACTTTAGCTGTTTAACTTTCGATGTTTCAATTTAAAAGCTAACTTTGCGCTTAATTTAAACTAAATAAAAATTATGAGTTTAACGATAGATTCGGTAAGAGAGGTGCTTTCAACAGTGTTGCACCCCGAAACTGGAAAAGATATTGTGAGCATGGGAATGGTGCAAGGGTTAAGCATTGAGGGTAATAAAGTGTCGTTTACCCTAAGGCTCACCAAATCGAACGACCCATTTGCATCGTCGTTGAAAAAATCGGCAACCAAAGCCGTTCAGCAGAAGTTTGGCGAAGATGTTACTGTAGATGTAATGGTGGTGGCCGATGTTGCCCCAAAGGTTTCACCTTTGAAGCAAAAGGCATCAATCAGTAAGGTAAAGAACATTATTGCCATTGCTTCCGGAAAGGGTGGCGTTGGTAAATCGACCATTGCAGCCAACCTTGCGGTGGCAGTTGCAAAAACTGGAGCAAAGGTAGGGCTAATTGATGCCGATATCTATGGCCCTTCTATCCCCAAGATGTTCAACATGGAGCATACTCAACCCGAAATTGTTAAAGAAGATGGGTTGGAACTGATTGTTCCGGTAGAGAATTATGGGGTTAAATTACTTTCCATTGGATTTTTTGTTGACCCCAACAACGCATTGGTATGGCGTGGCCCTATGGCTACCAGCGCATTGAAACAGCTTATCCACCAAGGCGCATGGGGTGAACTCGATTACCTATTCATCGATATGCCTCCGGGAACAAGCGATATTCACCTCACCTTGGTTCAGGAAGTTCCTGTAACCGGTGCAGTTATCGTTAGCACACCACAGGATGTGGCCTTGGCCGATGCAGTAAAGGGTATAAGTATGTTCACCAGCCCCGGCATCAATGTTCCAGTGCTTGGTTTAGTTGAAAATATGGCCTGGTTTACCCCCGAGGAGTTGCCCAATAACAGGTACTTCATCTTTGGCAAGGAGGGTTGCAAAAAGTTAGCTGAGCGAATGAAACTGCCGCTGCTTGGACAAATACCTTTAGTTCAAAGTATCCGTGAAGGCGGCGATTATGGTGAACCGGTTGCTATTCATTCGTCAATTACAGGACAAGCCTTTGATGAACTTGCTAAAAACCTCATTGAAAGGGTTGAGTGGCGAAACAGAGAATTGCCTCCCACTCAAATTGTTAATGTACAGCATAAATAACCAAATCAAATATTATAGTCATGTCAAAAGAACAAATTGTAGCAAAGGTTGAAAAGTCCATTGAAGTTATCCGTCCATTTCTTCAGAACGATGGAGGTGATATATCACTTGTGGAGGTAACCGACGATTACGTGGTGAAAGTTAAACTTCATGGAGCTTGCGGCAGTTGCCCTTACAGCATTATGACCCTAAAAAACGGAGTTGAGCAAGCCATTATTCGCGATGTTCCGGAAATTAAGGAAGTGGTTGCCGTAAACCTCAACTTTTAGTGTAATACTCCACGACTCTTAAAGCCCCAAGCGGGGCTTTTTTGTTTTCTTCAGTTTTTCAGATATTTACAGGTTGATATAAAACATACTTTTATTTTAGTTGGTTTCCTTTTCATATTCAACATAAAGCAAATATCTTTGCACACAATTTAGATTAAATCTAATTTAACTGTGAAGCGTTAAACATTACCCTTTATAGTTTGTTGCTATTTTGTTAAAGAATTAAACCGATATGGCAGAAGAACAGGATAAAATACTTGAGGAGGTAACCGGGTCGGAGTATAAGTATGGTTTTGTTACCAACGTTGAAACCGATACCATTCCCAAAGGGCTTAGCGAGGATGTAATCCGTTTGATTTCGGCAAAAAAGGGCGAGCCCGATTGGATGCTTGAGTTCAGGCTCAAGGCTTTTAGGCACTGGCAAACCATGGAGATGCCCCAATGGGCTCACCTCCGGATTCCTGAGATAAACTATCAGGACATCATTTACTACGCAGCCCCCAGGCAAAAAGCTTCGCTCTCAAGCCTCGATGAGGTTGACCCCGAAATTAAGGCCACCTTCGATAAGTTAGGGATTCCGCTCGATGAACAAAAGGTCTTGGCTGGCGTTGCCGTTGATGCCGTTATGGATAGCACTTCGGTAAAAACCACTTTCCGTGAGACCCTGGCAGAGCAGGGCATAATTTTCTGCTCCATGAGCGAGGCTATTCGCGAACATCCCGACTTGGTTCGAAAATACCTAGCCTCGGTGGTGCCAGTAACCGATAACTACTTTGCGGCACTCAACTCCGCTGTTTTTAGCGATGGCTCATTCTGTTACATTCCTAAGGGAGTGCGATGCCCCATGGAGCTTAGCACCTACTTCCGTATCAATGCAGCCAATACAGGGCAGTTTGAGCGGACGCTCATTGTTGCCGACGACGATAGCTACGTATCGTACCTTGAGGGTTGCACCGCGCCCATGCGCGATGAAAATCAATTACATGCTGCGGTTGTTGAGATTGTAGCCCTTGAAAATGCCGAGGTTAAATACTCAACCGTTCAGAACTGGTATCCGGGCGATAAGGATGGGAAAGGTGGTATCTACAACTTTGTGACTAAACGCGGTATTTGTAAGGGTAAGAATAGTAAAATATCGTGGACACAGGTTGAAACCGGTTCGGCAATTACCTGGAAATACCCCAGCTGCATATTACTTGGCGACAATTCATATGGCGAGTTTTACTCGGTAGCCGTTACCAACAACCACCAGCAGGCCGACACAGGAACCAAGATGATTCATATTGGCAAGAACACCAAAAGCCGTATTGTTTCAAAAGGTATTTCGGCCGGTTTGAGCAACAACAGTTACAGGGGGCTGGTTAAGGTACTGAAGGGCGCCGAAAACGCTCGCAACTTTTCGCAGTGCGATTCGCTCTTGCTTGGCGATAAGTGCGGTGCACATACCTTCCCATACCTTGAGGTAGATAACCCCACCGCTGTGGTGGAGCATGAGGCCACAACCTCAAAGATTGGCGAAGACCAAATTTTCTACTGCAACCAGCGCGGCCTATCGACCGAAGATGCTGTAGGGCTGATTATCAATGGCTACGCCAAGGAGGTGCTGAACAAGTTGCCCATGGAATTCGCCGTCGAAGCCCAAAAGCTGCTGCAAATAAGCTTGGAAGGAAGTGTGGGGTAAGGATATTGAATATGAAGAAGATAAAAGCAGATAGAAGAAGTTAGAGGAAGTTAGAGGAAGTTAGTGGAATAAATTGAAAAGCTAATATGAATCAAAATAAAAAATCGTATGTGTTTACTGACCTAATAGTGTGGCAAAAGGCACATAAACTCACGCTTTTGGTTTATTCCATAACCCAAAGTTTCCCTCACGAGGAGATTTATTCTTTAACTTCCCAATTTAGGAGATCGGCAATATCAGTTCCAGCTAATATTGCTGAAGGTTTTAGAAGAAAAGGGAAATTAGATAAACTTAAGTTCCTAAATTATGCACAGGGCAGTTTAGAAGAAACACGATATTATGCTATTTTGAGCAAAGATTTGGGATATGTGGATTTAAAC
>LUYY01000049.1 GCA_001603415.1 Bacteroidales bacterium Bact_07
ATTGACTGATTAAACGTTTTTTTAATATATTTATCGAATTAAAGAATAGCGGTTTGTCATGAAAAAACTACTGTTTCTTACACTTTTAGGATTAATGGCATTTCAGGCGAATACCCAGACTTTCAACAGGTTTGGCAATCCGCTTATTACTAACTATACCCCAGAGGTTTATGGCGGAAACGAGCAGGTTTGGTGTGTAACCCAGGACGATAGAGGGGTAATGTACTTTGGTACAAACGATAACGGAATTCTGGAGTATGATGGAATAACCTGGAATATCATTCCAATTCCAGAGAACAAATCGGTACGTTCACTCTGCAAGGGAGATAATGGGGTTATATATGTTGGTTCAATAGGCGAGTTTGGTTATCTTGAACCCGATGTTTACGGGAAACTTCATTACACCTCACTTATCAATTTGGTTCCTGATAGTGTTCGTAGTAATCTTTCATATATCTATAAAACCTACTGGCACGATGGTAAGGCTTACTTTTGTTCACTTTCGTATGTTTTTATATACAATGGCAAAACGGTTAAATCCATATCGTTAGGGAAACAGTCGGAGTTCGCTAATTTCTTTACCTTAAAGGCTAATAATAGATTCTATATCAACAGCTACCTTAAGGGCTTGAGAGCATTTATAAACGACTCCACCATAAATTCTCTTCCCGAAGGTCAGGCGTTCATTCAAAAAAATGTATTTTCGTTACTAAGTTTAAACTCAGACACAATCCTACTATTCACAGATAATGGTTTTTATACCTATGCAAATGGTAAGGTTGAGAGTATTGATACGCCAACCCGACTTGCCAAACGAATGGCTTCAGAATCAGCTATTCCTTACAGTGCCATAAAACTCAATAATGGTAACATAGCATTGGGTGTTGTGCAGTCCGACTGGCTTGGGATTGTAGAGTTGTCGCCCGATTTGAAGCCAGTTGCCTTGGTTAACAAGGGAACAGGCATGCATGCCGGACAGGTATCCGAAATCTTTCAGAAAGCCGACGCTCCTCTCTGGGCTACATTGTACGATGGAGGCATTGCCAAGATTGAGATAAACTCTGCCATTGGAAAATTTGGGGCTGAGAGTGGCCTTTCGGAAATTATTATTGACATTGTTCGATTTAATAATACCATTTACCTTGCCACATTTAATGGCGTTTACTACCTAACCTACGATAGCTATGGAATACCCAAGTTTAACCCCGTTGATGGTATTAATGGAAATGTTTGGGCACTTTCGGTTTTTTCACCGCCCCATTCGCCACAAATGCTACTTGCCGGTAGCTACACCGATGGTGTTTTTGAGATAAAAGGTAATAAAGCCATAAATATTAGCAAGCCATTAATTGAACGGCTTGGATTGTCACAACGAATTCAGCATAAGTGTTTTGCCTTGTATCCCTCGAAGAGCAAACCCGGTAGATTGTACATAGGACAAAGTTCCGGTGTTGCTTTTATGGATTGGATTAACGGGGAGTGGCAAAATACAGGCAACCTGTATCCCGATTCCATTCGTTTTGAGATTCGTTCAATGGTAGAAGATAGTAAGGGAAACCTTTGGCTTGCAACGGGTTCGTCGGGTGTATATATGGTAACCCACGATTTTAAAAGAGTTCGGCAATTCGGGAAGGAAAGCATTCAAGGACTTAAAAATCTCCAATACATTAATCTTTTAACCAATAACGATTCGCTTTATATCCTAACGGCAAATGGGGTTTACCATTTTAACTACCTGAATAACCAATTTGAACCTGGTGGCATAGTGGGCAGTGAATTTTCTAATCGTTCAGGTTTCTATAAGGCGGCCAAGCTGCCAAATGGTTGGGCTTTCCTTTCATACGATAGCAATAATAAAAGCTGGATTGAACGCATTATAAAGGATTCAAACGGGAACTGGATAAGCCAAAGCCGCGATCTTAGAAGACTACCCAACAAGTGGTCCGATGCCATATTTGCCGATTCCGATGGCACCCTTTGGATTGGCATGTCAAAGGATTTGTGGGTTTATAACCCCACCGTAAAACGAAGTTTTAATGCTCCTTTCCGTCCAGTAATTCGTCAGGTAGTATCAAAGGATTCCATACTTTTTGGTGGAACTTTTTACACTCAACACGATTCGTCGGGTCGAAAGCCATCGTTAGTGCAACTGCCCTATCAAATGCCGCGGTTGAGCTACCATTATAATGCCATGGTGTTTACCTTTGCAGCCCCCTATTTTGAACGCGAAGAAGATATTGTTTACAGCCACTACCTTGAAGGATCGGACGAAACTACATGGAGCCCTTGGGATAAGCGTACCGAGGCCACCTATACTAACCTTAGCGAGGGTAAATACACTTTCCATCTGAAAGCTAAAAATATTTATGGCGACGAAAGCGTTGAGGCAACCTATGCCTTCGAGATACGTCCGCCGTGGTACCGAACTATTTGGGCATTTACGCTTTACTTTATCCTCTTTGTATTCTTGGTTTGGGGAATAGTAAAGTGGAACACCCGCCGACTAATTGCCGAAAAGGAGCGTCTTGAGCAAATTGTTCGTGAGCGAACAGCTGAGGTCGTTGCCCAAAAGGAAGAGATTGAACAGCAAAAGGAAAAGATTGCTGCTCAAAACGAGGAGATAACCAGCAGTATTCAGTATGCCAGCCGTATTCAATCAGCTTTGCTTACCCCTACCGATCAGGTTAATAGAATATTCCCTGAGAACTTTATCCTATACTTGCCACGCGATATTGTTAGCGGTGATTTTTACTATATCACCCAGGTAGGGAAATTGAAGATTTCAGTTGTGGCCGATTGCACCGGGCATGGTGTTCCTGGCGGTTTCATGAGCATGCTGGGTATTTCGTTTCTTACTCAAATCATTGGCACAAAGACCGACTTAAAAGCCAGTGAGGTACTCAATGAGCTAAGAACATTGGTTATATCTGCACTGCATCAAACTGGCGAGATAGGCGGTAGTAAGGATGGCATGGACATTGCTATCTACATTATTGACGAGGAAACCCAAACCCTTCAGTTTGCCGGAGCAAACAATCCTCTTATTCTGATTCGAAATAATGAGCTAACCCATATCAAGGGCGATAAGATGCCTATTGGTATTCACCTCCGTGGTGAGCTGTCGTTTACCAATAACGTGATGCAAATTGAGAAAGGCGATGTAATCTATACTTTCTCCGACGGGTATGTCGATCAGTTTGGTGGTGGTGATGGCCGTAAGTTCATGATCAAGCACTTTAAGGAGTTGCTTCTTGAGATACATCAGAAACCAATGAGCGAGCAAAAGATCATTCTTGATGAAACATTACGGAATTGGCATGGCGATACGCCAAGGATTGATGATGTAGTGGTTATGGGGGTGCGAATTGTTTAATCCGTCAAATTATCAATTTGCTCCTCAATCTCGCTTATAAAACTCTTGATTCTTCGGTTTAGTCTTTCCATGTATAGGCTGGCTGCCTTGTGCTTGTTGGCGGGTAGCGTTTCGATTCGTTGAAGGATACTGGCGATATCGTACACCCTGAATTGGTTAAAGGCCGATTTCATCTTATGGGCAACAGCCGATGCCTTCATTATATTCCTGCTTTTGATATGTTGATTTAACTCTTCAATGTTCTTTCGGGTATTTTCAAGTAACGATTCCAGAATAAGTTTAACGGCCTCCTTATTCCCTCCGGTAAACCTGTATAGTTCATCGATATCGAATTTTTCTGAACCCTCAACTCTATCTTTTTTGTCGACTAAATCGTGAGCTGTAATACCTATAACCGGACTAACCAGCCGCAAAAGGTCAATTTCGGTAAAGGGTTTGATTAGATATCCTGAGAATCCCAAACTGCTGAAGTGCTCAGGATTATCAACCATATCGTTTGCCGTAATGGCAAAAACAGGGATTGCATAGCCGGAATTTTCAATGAGCTGAACAACCTCGTAACCCGAAACCTCGGGCATTTGTATGTCGGTTATTACGGCATCGTACCTTTTGGTATTAAGATGGTCAACCACATTCCTGGCATCGCCAATGGTATCAACTTGTAAGCCAATATTTTTAGCTATCTCGGCAATGATAAGCCGATTAACTTCATCGTCGTCGATGATCAAAACAGAAGTTCCGGGTTTTATTCTGTACTGGTTTTTTGGGTCAACCTCGGCCGATTGAATTTCTTTGATACTGTAAGGGATTACCAACCTAATTATGGTGCCTTCATTTGGCTCGCTGGTAAGCGAAATTTCACCACCCTGTAACTCAACCAGCTTTTTAACAATGGTTAGCCCTAGCCCTGTGCCTCCAAACCTGCGCGATATGCCGCTATCGGCTTGGGTGAACTCCTCAAATATTTGCGATTGCATTTCGGGTGGGATGCCAATACCTGTGTCGGCAACGGTAAATTGTATTTTAACCGATTCATCGGTTTTTCGAAGCACAGCAACCGATATAATAATGCTGCCCTGATTGGTGAACTTAATGGCATTGCTAAGGAGGTTAATAAGCACCTGCCTTAGCCTAAAATCGTCGCCTGTTACATATTCGGGTAACGATTGGTCGATATTCGACAGGATATATAGCCCTTTTTCAGTTGCTTTAAACTCAAAAAGCTTTACTACATCGTTAACCACATCGCGGGGTGAAAATACTCTGCTTTCTAATCGTAACTTACCGGTGGCTAACTTTGAGTAATCCAATATATCGTTTATCACCGCCATCAGGTGGTTCGATGAGTTGCTTAGCACATCAACGTATTCTTTTTGCTTATCGTTCAATTCCGTTTTTGAGAGTTGCCTCGAAATGCCAACGATAGCACTTAGGGGTGAACGGATCTCGTGACTCATATTGGCAAGGAATTGCTCCTTCAATCGTAGTAGATTCTCTGCATACTGCTTGGCTTCAATTAGCTGCGCATTATATGTGGTATTCCGCGATATATCACGCATAATAATGGCTAAAAGGATAACCAGTACTATAAATGTAATGGTTCCAAGTAGTAGTATTTTAAGTAGTGTTTTGGCCAAAACCTCTTGAACGGTTAAGGATTGGCTGATATATTCTGCCTGTTCCTGTTTCTCGATGCTCGAAACAATAAGTTGAACCTGATTTAGAATGGCTCTATTCCTGTTAAGCAGTTCTTTCTCCTTTTCGTCGAGCAGTTTAAGTTGATTCTGTTGGTCGGCCCTTATGTTGTCTAGTATCAGCAAAAGCCTTTGAATAATTGAGTCCGATATGTATGAGATGTTAGGAATGGTATCGTAAGAGTATTCAACCAACGTATCGGTTTTAATAGTATCAATCTTTTCTGGGCCAAGGAAAAAACGCTTGATTCTGCTAGCCATCGATGCATTATCGGTTTTTTTATAGATAACTGTATCGCGTTTTAGTTGGGTTACTGTCTTTTGTTTGTAGATCTGATTATACCGTTGGGTCTCCGATCCAGCCCTGACAATTCGTTGCATGGCCTTGTCGTAAAATATGCTTGTGCTTATACTTTGGCGCATTTCCAGGATTTCGCCTTCAATTTCCCTTTTGTTTTGAAGCAGTTTCTCTATCTTACCGATTGAACTTAGCTGCGATGGATTATTGTAGGCAAGCTTTTGAAGCGATTTTAAAGCAGCAGATACTTTGGGGTGGGTGTTGTTATAGGTTTTAAGGTAATCATCGTTTGATGTCAACACATACATCCTAAAATCGCTATCCTCGTTATAAATTGATGTGATTAGTCTGTTCAACACAGTGATTTTTTGACCGGGTAGGCCAAATCCTTGGCGAGTTGTTTTAAGGTCGCTAACCCCTCGGTAGGTCATAATGATAGCCGTAACCGAGAAAATAATGATCAGCAAAAAGCCCCCAATAACCTTTGGCTTTATCCACTGCGCACGGTTTTGTATTTTTTGGAGCATTGGTTTGCAATTAGCAACCAAAGTTAAAGAAAATTATTCCGATTTCTTACCAGAATAGCCTTAGGCATTGTTGTTTGATTACTCTTTGGATTAAAGTTATTTTCATTTTAGGCAATTCTATGTATCTATTTATCGATAGCATTAATAAGATGCTTTGCTTCACGTTATCCGAGCAGGACATTCACCATGTTAGAAAAATCATTTAAACGACCTTGACGTGGTAGGATTGTTTATCCGATATTCGTCAATTGATTTTTTCAAAATGATGGATTGGGGTTACTTTCAAAAATACAGGGTGCTGATTCATTTTATTATATCTCATTCTGGCTTCTGTTACAAAAAAAAGCCGAACATGTGTTCGGCCTTTTTTTAAACTCTATTTACTACCTTGAGTACCACGAAATACCTAAACTTATTGAAATAAACATTGGCGTATCGCCTACAGGGGGAAGAACAAAGAACGAGAATTTTGTTTTAGGCATGGGAGCTAACTTATTCATGGTTGCAGTGAAATTTGAGAACTCAAAATCTACTCCAAACCCACCAAGGTTAAAACTTGCATTGGTATCGCTGTTATAGTCGGTTTGTGTGGTGTTAAGAGGGGCTGGAAGTTTAATGGTTGATGTTGTAGAAACAATATTTAGAGTGAGCGATGGGCGGTACTTAAAAGTAAGAGCTACCCCTTTCCAGTTTCCGGGGTCAAGAAATTTACCAATTCCCAAAGTCCAACCAAGATTTGCTGCAATAGGGTAGGAGAGGGTAAGTACTGACATATTCATACTTCCACCACCAGTCATATTTACATCCAATTTGTAATTGTAAAGCAGCATATCCATTCCCCACCCATAATTGAAACTGTTCCATGTAGAAATGCCTGTCTTATACTCAGGTATTTTAAGGTTAAGCCAATTAGTTGCAACTGAAACGCCACCCCCATAGCCATCAACCCGGGTATCAAAGTCTTTCAAATCCATACCAAAATAGGTGCCGGTTAGCAGAACCGACTCATTTTTAATCTTACCACCTCTTGCTAACCACTCCTGCCTTATAGCTTCTGATTCATCAATTTTTTGAATGGTGAAACCAACTGCCTTGCCGTCTTTATCAATCTTAAAATTTGTTTCTCCTCCTGCATTAACGGTATCAGATTTTTGGATTACCTCTCCTACTGCCAATTCTTGCCCCTCGAGGAGTTTTAGGTAAATCCCCTTGAACTCAAAACCGGTTTCAAATACATACTTCTCATTGGGAATTGCTCTCAACCTGTACGATTGACGAGCACCACCACCAGTAGCCTCAATTAGGAGCGGCTTGCTGTAGTCGTGAGGAACAATAACTGAAATTTCGCTGCCATTTTTTAGTATGTACTCATTGTCGTTAATAATAATACGCACTTTTGCTGCCGACCCTTGAAATTTCGAAGGCCTAATGAATTTGATGGTAACACCTTCCTGTGCATATAAAGCTTGGCAGGCAAGCATAATAAGCATGAATAGTAGTTTTTTCATGGTTTGGATTGGTTAAGTTTGGTTCAACAAGTTAGTTCATATTTTATGCATTGTCAACTTAATTTTCATGTATTTGATAAACAAGCATAAAGCGATGGCGATGTGAATTAATTTGATTATCAACATAGGTTATTAATTGGTAAGGTTTTAATTCCAAATTAATCACTTAAAAAGCAACTTTTACATCATTGTTATATTTGATTGAAATTCATGGGGATTCATTGACATTAAGCGAAGTCGAAAAACATGAAGTTAAATAGAAACCACGCCTAAAGCGTGGTTTTAAGAGGTTGGGGCAGAGCCAGTCCCGCGCAGCGGAAACTCGAACGTGCGGCCCCGCGTCAGCCATCATTAAATACAAGTAAGGGTTTTTAAGAAAATAAGTAGCTGAGATTAAAAAAAGAAACTACGCCTAAAGCGTGGTTTTAAGAGGTTGGGGCAGAGCCAGTCCCGCGCAGCGGGAACTCGAACGTGCGGCCCCGCGTCAGCCGTCATTAAATACAAGTAGAAATTTTAAAACAATGAGATGGCTTAGAGTAAAAAAAATGAAACCACGTCAGAAGTGTGGTTTTAAGAGGTTGGGGCAGAGCCAGTCCCGCGCAGCGGGAACTCGAACGTGCGGCCCAGCGTCAGCCATCATTAAATACAAGTAAGGGTTTTTAACTAAGTGGCTGAGATTAAAAAAAGAAACCACGCCTAAAGCGTGGTTTTTAGTAGCGGGGGCAGGACTCGAACCTGCGACCTTTGGGTTATGAGCCCAACGAGCTACCAACTGCTCCACCCCGCAATCCAGTTTGCGAGTGCAAATATAGTCAAGTTCCCATTAACAACAAAATCTAATTAATTTTTTTTAACATAACCGAATGTTTTTGCTCTTTACATATCGTATTTTGCTACATTTAAAATATCTTGCATGCCCATCGGTGGTGTTTATGAGAAAGATATTTGCTACAAATTTGATTTTTCTGTTACTTCTCAATGTGGTAATAAAGCCGCTGTGGATATTTGCTATTGATCGAAATGTGCAAATAGCACTGGGAGCTCAAGAGTATGGTTTTTACTTTGCACTCTTCAATTTCTCGCTTCTTTTCAATTTTTTGCTCGATCTTGGCATCACCAACTTCAATAATCGCGAAATCAGCTACTATCCTCATATGATTTCGCAACAGTTCTCTAGCATTGTAGTAATCAAATTGGCTTTGGCCATAATTTATCTATTGGTTACCGTTGGTTTTGCTGTTGCACTGGGTTTTGGGAGCAGGCATATAGCACTTTTGGCGATATTAACATTAAACCAGGTTTTGGCTTCGTTCCTGCTTTTTATTAGATCAAACTTAAATGGACTTCAGCTTTTCAAGGCCGATAGCATTTTGAGTGTCATGGATAAGGCCATGGTTATTGTTTTGGTATCGTTTCTCCTTTGGGGAAATCTGAACTTTAGGTTTACCGTTGAGATGTTTGCTTTAACTCAAACCATTTCGTACCTTATTACCATAGCTATAGCGTTTTGGCTGCTTAAGGGCAAATACAGCATTGCTATTTATCGCCAATTCGATAGGTTCACCATTGCAGGTTTAGTCAAAAAAGGGTTTCCCTTTGCAGTACTGGTTTTACTAATGACCTTATATAGCAGGCTCGATACCGTTTTAATAGAACGTTTAAGTCCCGATGGTGCTGTATCGGCAGGAATATACGCTCAGGCGTTTAGGCTTTTCGATGCCTTCAATATGTACTCTTACCTGTTTGCTGCACTAATGTTACCAATTTTTGCGCGCATGATGAGTAACCATGAGGATATCAAGGATATATTTAACTTTTCGGTTCATCTGCTTCTCATTCCCGTTATTGCTATTGCTATACCAACAATGATTTATAGGTACCCCGTAATGACTATTCTGTATCATGAGCATATAGAAATTTCTGCAAAAGCATTAGTTCTTCTGATGGGTTCTTTCATTTTTGTGGCATTTGCATACCTTTTTGGAACCGCATTAACTGCAATGGGCAAAATATGGCTACTTTGCAGGATCTCATTGGTCGTCGTAATATTTAGTTTCCTCTCCAACGTAATGCTCATCCCCAGGTTTGGTATTTTAGGTGCAGCTGTTGCTAACCTGGTTGCAAACGGTTTGGCAGCAATACTTCAGGGCTATTTTTTCATTCAAAATCAAAAGGGGGTAATTGGCAGATCATCGGCTTTGAAAATCTCTCTATATGTATCCCTATACTTATTGGTTTGCTTGACGGTGCGGTACACTATTGGCAATAATCTGGTAGGATTTTTGATCTCAACTGCTTCGAGCCTCATCATTATATTTGGGCTTCGTTTGCTTACAATCAAGACAGTTTATAGCTTTGTTAAGGGTATATGATAGTGTATTTAATCAAGCCCATGCGCTTGGTTGTCAAAAAGCATTTGCTTTAGTTCTTTTTTTTTAATACTTTTGACATTAGTCCTTAATTTTTAAGGTTAAATCCTAAGCGAATGGGAATACTCATCGAAAAAACACAGGATTGTCCCTATGTAAATTTCTCTGAGGAAGGGATACTGGAAATTGAAGGTCGTTCAATTACCGAAGATCCCTTTACTTTTTGGCAACCTCTTTTAGAATGGGTTGAAAATTACTGTCAGAGACCCATGCCTAAAACTCAGGTTATCATATTTTTAGAGTATTCAAATAGTAGTTCAAATAAGTATATTAGTGAAATTTTCCGTAAGCTCGAGGAGGTTCATGGCACTAAAACCCAAGTTTCAGTTAAATGGCGCCATGAACTCGAGGACGATGCTATCCTCCAGTTAGGACATGATTTTGCATCAATCTTCGATTTACCTTTCGAATTTATTGGGGTAGATGTGGAAAAGGAGCGGTTCAAAAAGATTAAGATTCGTAGCAAGAAAACCGGAAGCGAGGCCATAATT
>LUYY01000312.1 GCA_001603415.1 Bacteroidales bacterium Bact_07
GGCGGGGCCTGAACGATATTTGGTAACACCAACGGTTGCCGATATACATACTGTCGAGCAGAATGTACTTGTAAAACAAAAGCCCCGAGTTAGAAATTGGGCTTACCAGCCCCTGGTCAAAAATGTTGATGTAGTTATCGTAGATATTAACGCTTTGGTAAATCTTGCCGGTAAACTGTGCCACGCTTTCGTTATTCACCCCCGACATCTTGGTAGCCTTAATAATCTCCTTCTCCATTTTGGGGTTGGCGCTGTAGTAGTAATCCGATAGCGATTCGGTGATAAATATTGGCAGGTAAGTTTTGCCGGTTATAGCGTTGGTATCAACATAATTCCAAATAAACTGAAACTGGTTGAATACCTTACGTTTTTTGATATCCTCATCGATATTATTGATATCAACCTGAATTTTATTGTAGCTTTTGCAGCTATAGGTAAAGTTTGCCGGATTGTTTCTATCCTTATTCTTAATGATGTTACGGATAATTCGATTTGCCTGGCTTTCGCCAGGTTTTACAACCACAGCTTCAAGTTCAATGGATTCAGGTTCAAGGCTAACCGAAACTTCCTGGTAAACACCCTTTTTAACCTTAAGCGCAGCGGACTTATAACCCACAAACGAAACCAAAAGGGTATCGGTTGCTGAACGCGATTCAAGAAAAAACTCGCCTTTTTCGGAGGTGATGGTACCCTGAGTGGTATTTTTAAACGAAACGTTAACGTATGGTAAGGGTTCGTTGGTTTGGGCATCAACAACCTTGCCCCTAACCTTGGTAATTTGTCCTTGGCTATAGGCAAGGTTTGTAAAAGCAAAAACTATAAGAATGGCTGACAAAAGGCGTTTCATAGCTTATCAATTAATTTTAGCCCATTTAGTGGCAAAAATACTAATCTCATAAAGCAACCAAAGTGGCACCGCTACAATTATCATGCTGAACACATCGGGCGGTGTAATTATGGCAGCTAAAGTAAGCAAAACAACGATGGCTACTGGGCGGTTGCGCTTCAGAACATCAATCTTAATGATATGCCATTTAGTCAGGTAGTAAATTACTAAAGGCAGCTCAAAACCTAATCCCATCGCTAATACTGTTTGCGACACTGTTGCTATAAACGATTGAACGGTAATATGGTTCACAATAATTTCGCTAAGATTGTAATTTGCCAGAAAATGAACGGCAATGGGAGCTATAACAAAGTAACCAAATGCAATACCAACAATAAAGAGGACGAAGCTAACTAGTAAAAATTTTACCGACTGCTTACGTTCCTTGTCTTTCAGGGCAGGCAAAATAAAACTGGCAATGGCAGTTATGCAATATGGTGCTGTAAGTATAATACCCCCAAAAACCGCTAATTTGATATGTAGCGAGAATTGTCCTGCCAGTTCAATGTTAACCAATCCAAACGGCGTGCTATTAATACACAGTTCGGGTGAGTTTAAAAGAGTTGCCAGCCTGCAAAACCAACGATTAGTAAAGAACTGTGGGTTTGAAACCTGAGTAATGAAATCGAGAATGTTTTTGCCAAACAGAAAAGCAATCACACTCCCTAAGGCAATGGCAGCAATAACCCTCAGCAAAACCATTCGTAGTTCAGCCAGGTGCTCCAAAATGGTCATCTCCGACCTGCTCTTCATGGCAAAAAGGATAGGTTAAACTATACCCTCGCGAAGTATATCGTGGATGTGGATAACACCTAAGTATTTATCGTTCTCCATAACCAGCAGCTGGGTTATTTTATGCTGTTCCATGAGGTGGAAAGCATTAATGGCCAGCTCGTGCGGGTCAATTGTTTTTGGTGTTCTCGACATGATATCCTTTGCTGTAAGCCCCTCGATTGTTGAGTTATTCTGAAGCATACGGCGCAAGTCGCCATCGGTAATAATACCTAAAAGCTTTTCGTTATCGTCGATTACGGCAGTAGCCCCAAGCCGTTTTGATGATATTTCAATAATTACTGAGGGAATAGTGTCGTTAGGATGAACACGGGGTGCATTGTTCTGCGAGAAGATATCGGAAACCCGCATATATAGCTTTTTCCCTAACGAGCCACCCGGATGGAAACGGGCAAAATCGGCAGGGGTAAAGCCCCGAAGTTTCAACAGGCAAACTGCCAGGGCATCGCCAATTACCAGCTGAGCCGTAGTGCTCGAGGTGGGTGCCAAATTATTGGGGCAAGCCTCACGCTCAACGGTTGCACGTAAAACATAATCGGCCTTTTGGGCCAGGTACGAATCGGTATTGGACACAATGGCCACAACCCTGTTGCCCAAATTCTTTATCAAAGGAACTAAAACCTTTATTTCAGGGGTATTGCCACTCTTTGAAAGGCAAATGATAATATCATCGGGTTGAATAATCCCCAAATCGCCATGTATGGCATCGGCTGCGTGCATAAATATGGCCGGAGTGCCAGTGGAGTTGAAAGTTGCAACTATTTTACTTGCAATAATGGCACTTTTGCCTATACCCGTAACAATAACCCTACCTTTCCCGTTAAATATTTCGTTAACCGTTTTCTCAAAGTTATCGTCGATGTATTCGGCAAGCTTCTCAATAGCAGCAGCTTCGGATTTAATAGTTTCGATGGCAAGACTTTTTATCATTGAGTTCATCGTGTATCAATTTTTACTACATTTGTGTCCCTTTGTTAAAAGACACTAAACTAAACCATAATTTCAATTTAAAACCTTATCTTAGAGCAAAAGTATTGTTTTTTTATTTGAAAGGCGAAACAAAAG
>LUYY01000313.1 GCA_001603415.1 Bacteroidales bacterium Bact_07
TGCCTTAACATCATGATCCCCGACAGAATAGCGGAAGTCGGATTAGCCATATTTTTACCCTTGATATCTGGTGCAGTACCGTGAACCGGTTCAAAAACGGCAATCTCTTTTCCTATATTTGCCCCCGGTGCAAAGCCCAATCCTCCAATAAGACCAGCCGTCAAATCTGAAAGTATATCCCCATAAAGATTAGGAGCAACTATAACGTCATATTCTTGAGGAGTTTGAACCAACTTCATGCACATGGCATCTATTATTACATCTTCAAATTTTATGTCGCTATACTCTTCTGCTACTTTCCGGCCGCAATCCAGAAAAAGTCCGTCGCTCAACTTCATAATATTAGCTTTGTGAACTAAGGTTACTTTCTCTCTGTTCTGAATTCTGGCGAGCTCAAATGCATGTCTGCATATTCTCTCACTGGCTTTTCTGGTTATTATTTTTATTGCTTCCGCAGCATCGTCACCCACCATATGCTCAACGCCGGAATAAAGACCCTCTGTATTCTCTCTCACTATCACCAAATCTATATCATCATAAATGGCTTTTACTCCACAGAAAGACTTTATCGGGCGCACGTTTGCATATAAATCCAATTCTTTTCTGAGAGCAACGTTGACACTCCTGAACCCCTTTCCGACATGTGTCGTGGTGGGACCCTTCAACGCTATTTTCTTGTCTCTTATCTTGGCTATCAATTCTTCGGAGAGAGGCGATCCGCAAGTTGCGATAGCTCCTTCTCCCATCTCTGATATATCCCAGCTAACATTAACACCTGCTGCCTCTATGATCTTTGCCGTTGAAGATATTACCTCTTCTCCAATCCCATCTCCGTGAATCAGTACGATATCATGAGACATTTACTTCACTCCTTGTGCTAATTTATCTCTATTTTGTTTTTTTATAAAATTTAAAAGTCCACCCATTTTCAGCATCTCTCGCTGCCTTTCGGTTATATCAATGTTGAACTTGTACTCAACGTTTTTGGAGAGATTCTTTACTGTTAGTTGATTATTATTTATCTGTTCGTCGATGTCGGCTATTTCTAATTCATCAAGGAGACCTATTGTTGTGTAATCGGCCTTGTCGTCAAATATAAGAGGAATAATTCCGTTGTTAATCAAATTCTGTCTGTGAATTCTCGCAAAGGACTTTGCAAGAACAGCTCTGACTCCCAAATAAAGAGGTACAAGCGCTGCATGTTCTCTGCTGGAACCCTGCCCATAATTTTCTCCGGCGACCACGAACCCCCCGCCATTCTCCTTGGCTCTCTTTGGAAAGTTCTCGTCACAGGGAGTTAAACAGTAATCTGAAAGATAGGGAATATTTGACCTGTAAGGCAGGAGTTTTGCGGTTGAAGGCATAATATGATCTGTTGTTATGTCATCCTCAACTTTTATCAGAACTTTGCCATTGATATTATCTTTAAGTTCTTTCCCCAAAGGGAATTCCTTTATATTGGGACCTTTTATTACTTCCACTTCTTCCGATACAGCTGCCGGTTCTATAATTAAATTATCATTTACCAAAAAATTATCAGGCATAGGTATGTTTAGATCGGGAACTTGATTACGTGGATCCGCAACATATCCGGCCAATGCAGAAACAGCAGCAACTTCCGGACTGACAAGATAGACGTTTGCAGAGACAGTGCCGGATCTCCCCTTAAAGTTCCTATTAAAAGTTCTAAGACTAACTGCGTCAGTATTTGGTGCCTGTCCCATTCCTATACAGGGACCGCAACCAGATTCCAAAATCCTCGCTCCGGCATCTATAAGATCCGCAAGAGAGCCATTCTCTGCCAACATATTCAAAACTTGTTTGGAACCAGGAGATATTACCAGAGACACATGCTCTGCCACAGTTTTTCCCTTTAGAATTCTTGCCACCTTCATTAAATCTTCATATGAAGAATTCGTGCAGCTGCCAATTGCAACCTGATTTATTTTTTTATTTTCCAACTCAGTAACAGGAACCACGCTGTCCGGACTGTGAGGACAAGCAGCCAACGGCACAAGTTCGTTTAAATCTATCACGATATTTTCCGAATGATGAGCTCCCTCATCGGCTAAAATCTCTTTATAGTCCTTTTCACGCCCCTGTAATTTTAAGAATTCGTGGGTTCTTTCATCAGACGGGAAAATTGAAGTGGTTGCGCCTAGCTCTGCACCCATATTGGTAATAGTGGCTCTTTCAGGGACGGACAGAGTTTTTACCCCCTCTCCCCAATACTCGAAAATTCTGCCTAACCCGCCTTTTACTCCACATCTTCTCAAAACTTCAAGGATAATATCTTTCGCTGAGACTGCAGGATTTAGCTCACCTTTAAGCTCAACTCCTACTATTTTTGGCATATTGATGTAATATTCTCCACCCGCCATAGCAATGGCGACATCTAAACCACCAGCCCCTATTGCCAACATTCCTATGCCTCCAGCAGTGGGGGTATGGCTGTCTGAGCCGAGCAAAGTCTCTCCCGGAACAGCAAACCTCTCCAGATGCACTTGATGACAGATGCCATTCCCTGGCTTAGAAAAATATATTCCATGTTTTTTTGCTACTGTTTGAATAAATAGGTGATCATCAGCATTTTCTGGACCTGCTTGAAGCATGCCATGATCGATATATGCGAGAGACTTTTTTGTTTTTACTCTATCAACACCCATAGCTTCCAGCTGTAAATATGCCATGGTTCCTGTCGAGTCCTGTGTCAAAGTCTGATCAATTCTTAATGAAATTTCTTTTTTTTCTATCATATCGCCTGACACAATATGATTTTTTATAACCTTCTCCGCTACAGTCAACTTCATAGTTCTGCCTCCAACTTCTTTCTAACTACATATAGTTTTTTTATGCTCGCGAGCGCTTAAAAGTAAAATATCAGGAAGATGCTTCTCTACTAGAGCTCTTAACTCCCTATTTTTTATACAGGTAGTTCTTCCGCCCTCATATTCTTTATCAATCCAAGCTTTTAGGGGAACTATTTTGCTGTCCGCCTTGCCTAGTCTACTCTCCGCTGGCAATTTGTAATAACTATTTATCCAGGTAGCAATTCCGGCTAAGCCTGAATATGAGTTAATTGACACCAATGGAATTTTATCCAATATTTTTTCTGTATCAAAGCTGTTGTATATCTCTCTGTGCTTTAATAAACCGTCGGCATGGATGCCAGCTTTAGTTAAATTAAACTCGCTCCCTATAAATGGAGCTTTAGGAGAAATTGTAAGTCCAATCTCATTCTCAAAGTATTTAGCTATCTCAGAAATCATTTTAAGATTCATTGTCTTAGTATTGCCTTTTATCTGAGCGTACTCAAATATCATTGATTCCAATGGAGAATTTCCTGTTCTTTCTCCTATGCCCATAAGAGTTGAGTTTGCTGAGGCCCCACCGTACAGCCAGCATGCAGTGGCATTTACTACACCTTTATTGAAGTCATTATGTCCATGCCACTCTATTGACTCTGCCGGAACTCCGCACTCTTCTCTCAAACATTTTACAATTGCTGGGACAGATCTCGGCAGTTCTGCATATGAAAATGGCACACCAATACCCAGCGTGTCACACGCTCTTATCTTTACTTGCATTCCATACTTTTCGGAAAGTTCCATAAGGTTAGAGGCCAGAGGCACTACAAATTCAGGGAAATCGGCTCTTGTGACATCCTCAAGATGGCACCTGGGTATTATACCATTTTTTAAGGTTTCCTCTGCCAAATCGAGATAATGATTCATGGCTTCCTGTCTACTCATGCCTAGCTTATGGAATATGTGATAGTCTGAAATAGACATAAGCATGCCTGTTTCTTTTATGCCTAGTTCTTTTACCAATTCAAGGTCTGCCTTATTGGCTCTTATCCAAGATGTTATCTCCGGATACCTATATCCTCTATCCATGCACTGTTTGAGAGCAGCCTTATCCTTATCAGTATAAAGGAAAAATTCTGTCTGCCTTATAATTCCCGAATCATTATCCAGCTTATGCAAATAATCAAAAAGAGTGGTAATTTCTTCCACTGACATTGGACGCAATGACTGCTGTCCATCTCTGAAAGTAGTATCAGTAATCCAGATATCATCGGGGATATCAAGCGCATGATGTTGTGCATTGTTAAATTTTATTTTCGGGATCTCGTCGAAGGGGAACTGATCCTTAAAGTAGTTCGGTCCCGGCTCCTTTATGGCTTTAAAAGACATATGAGAAACCTCCTTTTCTTAATAAAATAACGACCTATGCAGCTGATACTACGGT
>LUYY01000003.1 GCA_001603415.1 Bacteroidales bacterium Bact_07
TCCCTACAGGTAACAAATGTCACAGGTCATTCAAGCACCATCAGTAAATACATTAATACCACTGGAGTATTAAACACCGTCAGCCTTCTGACAAACAGGAACGGGTACCTGCATCCAGGGTATGCAAGCTGGCTCGTCAGAGGAAGCGGATCTACAATTACCGTGAATGGAACGGAGTACACACTCAATAATGGAGACCGGGTCAGGTTGGATGTTGGAGTTGCCCAGACTCGTGCAAATATCAGAATAGTGGGAGAGATAAATGCATTCAATGTTACCAGTGTAATACTCTCCATTAATGGGAACCCTGTAGATACTGGTGTTTGCAGTGCGATAAAAATAAATGATTTCGAGAATTATCACTCAAATCTCAAAATTACTGCATACCGACAGACCAATGCCTGGATTAATTTAGTCTGGAATGGTGTCCCAATATCGGTCCAGAATTATCAGAACCTTGAAATTTCGGAATTAATGCCGTCTACGGATAAGATCATGGAGTTGTCACTCGAGCCTGGAAATATCTACTTTGACGGTCGTGCTTCATCATACCGGCTTTATTCATGAATTTATATTTTCAGGATGAGAAGATGGGGGGAGATATTATTTTTCGGAAACGATCAGGCCATGTAAAGAAAAGGTATTGTGAAGATGCTCTATCCGAGATAGTATCGTCGTTATCTCTGATTGTGGTTCTTGTTATTGCAACCGGTATAATACTCTCTTACTCAACCGGTCAGTATCCGAAGACAACCCTCCCTCATACCGAGATTGAATATACGAACAGCTCTGGATATGCCTTTTTTACTCATAGCGGGGGAGATAACCTCTCACCAGACTCGATCAGAATACGTGGTGTCTTTGATAATGGAACCTTTAAACAATATGACCAGCATACGATACGCTTAATCACACCTGATGGAAATGATGAAAATTGGAGTACATCAGGTTCAGATCTTGGGTTTGGATACAGCCTGGCAGTCGGGCCAGCAAGCGGAACAAATCTGTCATATCAAATCCTTCTCAATAAGTCAGGTGGAGAATATCTCTATCGTGAATTCGGGAAACCTGGTGCAACAACTATTCTCCCCATTCCAACAACGCCGACTCCTACCCCTTCTCCGAATCTGACCTGTTGTCTTACCGAAATAGATGCCCTCTTTTCAATAACCCAGACAGGATCCAATCCTCCTACGTACCTCCTTTCGAGTTTGGGAAATGGCACACATTCATACACAATATTGGGACAAGGTTTTTCCAAAACACTGAATGGAAGAGAGGGCTCGATCACATTTCCCAACCTGACAACAGACCGGACATATCAGGTTATTCACACAGTTATTCAGAAAGATGGTTACTATCCTGTCTGTTCACGATCATCTTCGCAATCAGTAACAGTGTATGGCTGTCCTGATACTTGTTATGCGAACTTTATTTATGAGAGTGATCCGTATAACCGGCTCAATATCAGTTTTAGAGATCGGTCAGAAGGAGCTGATGAATGGCGATGGAACTTTGGCGATGGCCACACAAAATCTGAAAAAAACCCAAATCATGAATATTCCTCTTTAACGATTCCTTCGTACAGAGTCACTCTGACCATAGGGAAAAACCAGTGTGGAAACCGCATAAACTGCAGCACTACCAAACAGGTTTCCATTAATTGTTCAGGGAATGCAGATTTTAATTGGACATATGAAGGGAGATCTCCAGATACTTGGGATGTGAATTTCTTATGGAACGCTGGGACCTATCTGTTTGGCAAACCCTATGTACTCATCTGGGATTTTGGCGATGGAAATAGGACTCAAATTTCTCATCTTGATTGGACTGGCTCAATCCATCATGGTTATCCTCATTATAATCAATGTAAGGACTACAGTGCAACTCTGACGGTAAATACGAAGGATTGTGGCAGTTACTCCGCAACAAAAACAGTATCCTTACCGTGTATCTGCTATGACAACCCGATTGCCAACTTTTCAGTAGCAAAAGAACACATTGGAACTCCTTTTGTTATCTCCATAACCGACAATTCCACCCATTCAAAGTCATCAACTGGTCTCGTGCAATGGTTCTGGGATATGGGCGATGGGACGGTCTTCAACAACACAAGCCCTCCTGGGACCTTTACCTATTCCTATCCACGATGTGGGGAGTATTCAATCCTCCTGACAGTATTTGATACGCAGGGATGCTGGGATGACAC
>LUYY01000004.1 GCA_001603415.1 Bacteroidales bacterium Bact_07
GGAGCTTTGGCCATGTTCAGGAATATAAGTATCGGATTACTGCTCAGGAAACAGATACCAGATGCCCTTGCAGCTTTTGACCGTATTGTCAGTAACACAAGAGAAATAATCCGCCCTAACAGAAAATTCGAAAGAAAGAAAAGGCCAAAGAAACTACATTACATGAATTACAAGGCTTTATAGCTTAATTAAACGACATTGAATCTTGAATCTGAAATCTTGAATCTGAAATCTTGAACTCCGCATAGCGGAGCAGGTTCTGGAATCTTGAATCTGAAATCTTGAATCTGAAATCTTGAACTCCGCATAGCGGAGCAGGTTCTGGAATCAATTACTTAAACAGTGGATTTTGCAAGCTACGCACCATACCCTACTCCAACCCCGGAATAAACAGCGATAGCTTTACCGATAGCGAGTGGAACTGGCTACCCTCAAAAGATGCGAAAATACCAATTCCTCCAACTACTCCTATTTGGCTAATGAAGTAACCAACCTCATAGTAAGGCTTATAGCCCTGAGTTTTAAGGAAGGCAAATTGCAGGTTTTCCTGCCAAATCCTATTGCTCAGGAATGGTAAGTATTTTAGTGCAAGGTAAGGCGATTGGTAACCCAAAAAGGCCTGGGCATAACTGTCCGATGTACTGCGACGGTAGTAACTGATATTCTGGTAGCCCTCATTGAACGAGGGGATGACTACCGGTACCCGCATGGTGTTAAAGTGCTTGAAATCGACAAAGTAAAGATTGCGTTTACTGGCAAAATCGCCATATATAAATTTGTAGGTTATGCGATTACTTGGGCCGGTTCTAATGGTTTGGCTTACCATGGTTTCCCAATGCACATAATCGGCGTTTGTGTTGAAAAATTCGGCAAAAGCCTTTTTTACCTAAACGGTAAAGGTTGGCCATCGGGAGTATAGCATTTGCTTTCGTCCATCGCGGATACGATAGTGGTAATAGGGTGTGTAACGCAAGCGAATGGAACCCTCAAAAGCACTATGTGTCGAGAGGTTCTGGGATGTAACCCCTTCATTAGCCGGTGTATTGGGGGTGTACCATTTCACGTTTTGCCTGTAAAAGATAAAATCGGTATTATTCTGCAACTCTACCCTACGCGCAAGCGAAACCGAAGTGTAAACCTCAAAGCCGTTAAACGGATCGATACGGTTCGATAGGGAAACATACCTGTTTTCGTATAGTTTCAAGTAGTTTCGGCCAAACCAAAGCGAGGCCGATGTGTTGGTTATCGGGCTTATGCCCGCATCGCTATTAAAATCGTAACTGATCCAGCCCAAGCGAACGGATGCTAAGCCGCGGTTCATATTAGCATACGAGAACCTGAAATCGGTTTCGCCCATAGGCGTTTTACGAGCAAAGGCATAGTAAGCCGATTGCCTGATATATATACCATTAGCCTGATACTGCTTACCGAAACTTCCCCACGCTCCTACCACAAAACCATCAACAGTGTTAAAACGGAACTCGTTTGGGGCGCCAAATCCAGAGAATCGAATGGTTTGCTTCTTCTTAGCATCGTACCACCTGTGTCCATTATACAGTATCTTCGGAAGGTTTACTTTGACAGCACTATCGGCAACAGCACTATCGGGATTGAGCTGCAACTTACGATCAATTTCCCTATTCACCTTGAACTCCTCGGCATCAAGAGCAACAGGCCTAACCAGTTGCCATGCCACAGTATCGGCTTTTGCGGCCGATGAATCGATTGTTATTGTTAGCGGATTGGGCACCTCGAGTTTGTTTGAGAGGGTATCGGATTTACGCACCTGCTTTTCCATGAGCTTTTGCAGCTCATACATTTCACGGTTAGTAAGGTTATCCTTGTTGAGTAACTGCTCCATGCGGTAATCCGCCTTTTTCTGTCGTTGTGAGGCATTCCTTTTAACCGGTTCAGGTTCAGCAGGTTTTGCAGCTTCGGCCTCTTTAATATCAATTTTAACAGGTGGTTTAACCTTGGTGTTGATTTTTACATTACTGTATTTAATGGATGTAACATATTGTATTCGTGCAACATTGCCCAAAAAATTAGCATCAATATCAAAATACTGGCTAATGGGAAGCCAGGCGTTGAGTTCAACCTCGCCAAAAGTTTGTTTTATTCGGAATGGCCCGGCCAGCGACTGAACAGTAAAATCAATTTCGTGCAGGTTCCAGTAATCCTCGGCAATATACATGTAACCCTCCACCAGCTGTCGGCTTTTTCGTTTGGGAATAACCTTTACCTTTACCAATGCCCGGTTATCCTGAAAGGCATAGCCCTCGTACTTAAACTGGTAATGGTTAAAGGCGTAAGGCGCCAGCGGTAAAATGATTTCACCAATTTTAGGTTGATAGAGATTTGCCGATACAAAACCAAGGATGTTGTCGGTACTATTGATCTCGCCCGGGAAGTTGGAACGAATCATCTTAACCTTCTGATC
Organism: Bacteroidales bacterium Bact_07; assembly: GCA_001603415.1. Taxonomy (GTDB): domain Bacteria; phylum Bacteroidota; class Bacteroidia; order Bacteroidales; family Tenuifilaceae; genus Tenuifilum. The sequence continues at coordinate 2,441 of LUYY01000004.1, forward strand.
AAACTTATCGGGAGCCGTAAACTTAACGTTGTTGTAGGTTTCCTGCATGTAAAGGGAGCCTTCCTTAGGCGGGTTTGGGCTATCCTTTATGCTTCGTTTAACCAACCACGAGAGTTTATCGACCTTAAAAGTGCCTTTCAGGTAAACCTCAGCCTCGTACTCGCTAACCAAATTGCGGTAGTATGGAGCCATGGCTATTGCCTTGCGAACCACATCGTAGGCAATATCTTCGCCCTTGCCTCCAACGGTTACCGGAGCAATCAGAAAAGGTTTTACAGGCATAGTGATGTTTAGGGTTACCTCATCGGCTTCCAATTTAACCCTTTGTTCAACAGTTTCGTATCCAAGACTACGAAAAATAAAGGTGAACTCACCTTTGGGAACTCTTAGGAGGTAATAGCCATCGGAGTTGGATGATGTCCCTTGCCTAAGTTCCTTGGCATATATCGATGCGTAAGGGATTGGCTTACCGGCATCGTCGGTGATTTTGCCTTTCAATACTTGCCCATACAAATAAAATGGATCAAACGCCCACAGGAGTATAAATGCTATGAGGCAAATCCAAATCTTCATGGCAAAATACTATTCACTTGGCTTATAGTCAATTACAAATATTTTTGTACCAAGAAAACGCTCAATGCTGTGCAACTTGTTTCGCTGGTCGGGGCTGACAAAGGTTATGGCTACGCCATCGGACTGGGCACGGGCCGTACGGCCAATGCGGTGAACATAATCCTCGGGGTCGGAAGGCACATCGTAGTTAACCACCAGATCGATGTCCTCAATGTCGATACCGCGGGCAACAATATCGGTTGCCACCAATACCTGAACCTTTCGGTTGCGAAAATCACGCATCACCTCCTCGCGCTGTTTTTGCTCCAAATCGGAATGCATGGCGGCAACACTAACACCTTCCTTGCGCAGCTTGCTCTCAATGCTTTTCACTTCGGCCTTGGTCGATGCAAATACTATGGCGCTTTGCACCACATCCTTTTTGCTTAAAAGCGATGCCAAAAGCGATAGCTTATTTGAAGCAGAAACGTGGTAAACTGCCTGCAAAATATTCTCGGCCGGTTTGGAAACGGCCAGGTTTATCTCAACAGGATTGCTTAGTATCGATTTGGCGAGCTTACGTATGTTAGGGGGCATGGTGGCTGAGAACATCAACGTTTGTCGTTGCTTGGGCAGGTATGCAATTATTGCCATGATATCGTCGTAAAAGCCCATGTCGAGCATGCGATCGGCTTCGTCGAGCACAAGGTGTTGAATGCCATTTAGGTTAACGTAGCCCATTTGAATATGCTGCATCAAGCGGCCGGGGGTGGCAACAATAATCTCGGCACCATGCTCCAAAGCCTGCCGCTGCCTGTCCCAATTTGAACCATCGCTCCCACCATAAACGGCAATGGAACTAACCGGAGCAAAGTACGAGAACCCCTCAACCTGCTGGTCGATTTGCATGGCAAGCTCACGCGTGGGAACAATTACAAGTGTGTTGACTGATGTGGCATGGTGCTTTTCCGCAGCCAAAAGGCTTAGTATGGGCAACATGAAGGCTGCCGTTTTACCCGTTCCGGTTTGTGCACAAGCGAGCAAATCGCGTCCTTCTAAAATTACGGGTATGGCTTGTTCCTGAATTGGAGTGGGCTTTTCGTAACCCATGGCATCAATGCCCTCGAGAACTGTCGGATGTAAATTAAATCGGCTAAAACTCAAATCTATCTAAATTTTTTGTAAAGGTAGCAAATGTATTTGAACCCGGATTGCTAAAACTCCCAAATTCTGTTAACCCGAATAATTAAGCCGAAGTAGTATGAATTAACCGATTCTACCAGTCTAATAAAAAAAGTAGATGCAGAAACATTTTTAGAGGAATGAATCGGAATATGTCGGAATGGTAGAATGAGAGGGAATTAGAGTACACTAAATCGAAATGGGGATACGGAAACATTTTTAGAAAAGAATAGTCAAAAGAAAAACAAAAAACATTTTTAACAACCTATTAATTGACGAGTGTGGGTTAAAGCATTACTGAAAAAGAAAAGTAAATTGTGATTAGAATTTACTTAATCAGCTAAACCCAACCAAACCAGGGCAATTGTTAAAAAATTATTGCCCAGTAAACAATTAGAGTTAAAAAGTTTTCCTTGAAATTCCACTAAAATTTAAT
>LUYY01000314.1 GCA_001603415.1 Bacteroidales bacterium Bact_07
ATACACCCCGCGCCTCAAAAAATTATTTAATTTTTAACTTGGACAATAAATTATAATTGTTTGAAACAATGTCAGCAAAATTTTTAAAAACAATTTTTCCATCTGGGAAGTCTGCCGTATATTTTTCGGGGTGGAACTGGATCCCATAAACAGGCTTGTCTTTATGACGAATACCGCAAATATTGCACTGTTTGCTTTCCGCTATCTTGACAAAACCATCAGGAACGTTTTTTAGTTCGTCTCCGTGGAACATATAAACTGAGCATGGTTCACTCAGATTTTTAAAAATTGGGTCTTCCTGGGTAAACAGATCAACAAAACCTTCCTCCATGATCTCTTCAGCCCCTTTTTGCATCCGACCCAAAACTGCTCCGTAAGCGATCCCGACAAGCTCATGCCCGGCACAAATTCCTAAAATAGGAATTCTGCTTTTCTTTATCAAGGCAATTTCTGCCCTATACTCTGTTGGCAGTTCTTCGATCTTCCAAGGTATTTCCCTGCCGCTAAGTACAATTGAGTCGTACTCTTTATCATATGCTAAAGCATCATCAAGTACATTGTATGGGAGGATATCCACAACGGTACCTTCAGCCTCATGCAGCTTGTCCTTGAGCAGTCTAAGCCATTCTGTTTCAAGCCCGTCCTTCTCGTTATTGATCAACAGTATCTTCATAATAATCACCTATTTTATTCCAAGAATAAGCTCGGGCAAAAATGTAGCTACCTGTGGTACATATGTGGTAATAAGCAAACATGGGATCCATCCAAAAATGATCATAGTCATTGCCGGTTTCATCATCTCATTTATCGGCGCACCGCCAAGACGGCCTCCAAGGTAAAGGAGCGGCGCACAGGGAGGCGTGATGTTGCCTAAACCCAGGTTTACACCAAGTATTGCGGCAAAATGGATAGGGCTTATGCCGAGCTGAGTCACTACAGGGACGAGTATCGGTGTACACAACAGTACCGCGCTTGTATCGTCCATGATCATACCGATAATTACCATAAATATATTCAGAACAAAAAGGATAACAAGCTTGTTGTCTGAAATTGACCTCAGTATATTCAATATTCTCGAAGGTACATCTTCCATTATGTATATTCTGCTCAGCACCATTACACAGATCAACATAAACATTATTACGCCTGTGGTAGTTGCAGAAGAAATAATTGATTCCTTAAGATTTCTAAAATTCAGGCCTTTATAAATGAACATCCCAACCGGAATGGAATAGATGACAGCAACGCCGGCAGCTTCAGTAGGAGTCATGACGCCTGAATATATTCCGCCAAGCACAATGACCGGCATCATGAGGGCTGGTGCAGCGTCTTTCCAGCGTTTTAATGTTTCTCCGGGTTTTTTTACAGTCAGTTCTACCTCTTTTACGTTCGGGTTGTTCCGAAGCAGAATGACATTAATGACTGAAAGCAAAGTCGCAAGCAAAATTCCCGGAATAACTGTCGAGAGGAAGCAGGCCAAAACAGACTGACCACTTAGCCATGCGTAAAGGATCATGATACCGCTCGGCGGTATAAGCATTCCAAGTATGGATGCATTTGCCATCAACGCTGCGGCATGTCCCCTTGGGATACCAGCGTTAGCCAGCTTCGGAAACATTATGGTGCCAATGCAGGAAATCGTTGCGCAGGCGCTACCTGTTACCGAACCAAACAAGGCGCTTGCAACCACTCCGACAATACCGAGGCCGCCCTTCACTCTTTTAACTGCCAGTTCTACCAGCGAGATAAGCTGCGAACCTATGTTGCCCCTCTCCATTATGCCGCCGCCCATGATAAAGAGCGGTATTGCGAACAGAAGTGTCGTACTTGCCTTGCTGATGCCGCTTGAAAGCAGGAAAGACAACTGATAATCGCCAGACGCGAAAAACAGGAGCATCGCTGTCCCAAAAAATGCCAGCGGGACAGGAACACCTAACAGGAGAGTCAATATAAGTAATACTAATGTGATCGTAAGCATGGTATCCTCCTAACCCCCTGCCTTCGCAT
>LUYY01000050.1 GCA_001603415.1 Bacteroidales bacterium Bact_07
AGGTACAATTTTTACTAGCTCTAATTTATCATCACATAGTAAAGGGGGAATTTCATTCCCCCTTTTTTGTTTTAATAGGGGGAAATTTGTCCTTTAGTTAGAATGGCTATTATTCATTTATGAAAAGAATTCATAAAGTTCAGTTGCTCTCAGTTTAACAGAATAGAGGATTAATTACCAGTTGAGTTTGACTTGTAAGGATATTATTTGTAAATTGAGCAGTTATTTGCAGGTTAGCAATTGATAATATTTTTCAAAAAGATAACATTATGAAAAGTAAAGAAATATTGATGAAACCTTTATTTATTGCAGGTTTGGCATTACTGGGGGGATGTTACGATTTTTCGCAGTTCGATAACATCAAGGTTGAACCCATCTCGCCCAAGATGGTTGTTCCGGTTGTTAATTCAACCATATCGTTCAACGATATTGTTGAGCGAGAGGATGCCAATACCATCATTTTCACCAAACCTAACGATACCCGATTTTTTATTGCGTTCAGGGATACCCTCGACCTTTTTGATGCCGCTACAAGGTACACCTTCCCCGATTTCAACTTCAGTAAGGTGTATAGGCTTGATGCAGGTGAGGTACCTGGGGCTCCCTTACCCTCTGGTCAAACTTTAGGCCCAATTACAAAAGAGTTTAGTGAAACCTATAATAATATTCCGGGAGCTGAAGTTAAAACCATAAAGCTTTCAGCCGGAAGGCTCAATATTACTATTGTTAACCATTTTCAGAATAGTATCAGCGCTGTAATAAAGTTCCCTTCCATACTCGATCAACAGGGTGATACTCTTGTATTTGTAATGAACGAAACGCTTCCATCTCAATCATATGTTAACCAAATTTCATCACTATCCAATTACACCCTCAACCTAGTTAAAGGTTCACTTTACAATACCTTTAGGGTAAAGGTTGAGTTGACAATCCATTCATTAGGGAATCCAATAACAGTTTCCGATTACGCTGACGTTCAGGTATCGCTAACAGGGTTGGATTTTGACTATTTGAATGGAAAGTTAAATGAGAATGTTGCTTTGAATGACATCAACCTTAACCTTGACGCTTTCAGTTCATCGTTCGATGCCGACTTTTTCCTTTCAGAACCAAAACTGACCATGAAATTTGAAAATTCTTTTGGAATACCTCTTAGCTTTAACACTAACACCTTTGAAGCTACCAATACAAACACTAACCAGACAGTTAACTTAGTGAACGAGGGTACGCCTCCTGCTGGTTCTCTTTTGCTTTCTCAACCAAACAGCATAAGCTATCAAACCTCGTTATCTCAACAGCAACCGGTTATCGATTCTAAGTATGTGGATCACCTCAACTCCAATCTTGAGGACTTTTTGGCTATAGCCCCCGATAAAATACTTATTCGCCCCTCCGTGGTGGTTGGCGATGCTACTAGTAATCACGACTACTTTGTGAGAAAGACATCAACCCTAAAGATGGTAAATGAAATTGAGTTTCCGCTTGCTGGCTGGATTGACAATCTGCTAATTCGCGACACAGTGGATATAGAATTGCCCGATTTGGAAAAAGATATGAAACTGGTGAACGACAATGCTTTAAAAATCAGGCTTAAGTTTAAGTTTATCAACAGCATACCTTTTAATATCTACTTCCAGGGATTATTCTATGATGATTCGAATACTCTATTAACCAAACTTTACGACAATGCTTCGGAATTGTTGCTGATTAAGAGTTCGCAGGTAAACCCCACTACTGGGAAAACCTCGTCACCAACCACTCACTATGCGTTTATTGACATCACAAAGAGCAAGTATGATTTAATGAAAAATGCAACCAAAATGGTTATTGAAGCAAGGATGCAAACAGGTGGAAGCACGCATCAGAATGTAGTGGTGGAATCGACCAATACGCTTCAGGCGATGTTTAGCTTGGAACTTGAAGGCAATGTTGATATTAATAATTAGTGTTAAGTAATACTTGATACCAATGAAACGATATATTTTTCTGACATTAACTCTTTTTACCTCCATGCTGGCTAAAGCACAGCCCGAGGTAACCTTGCCATACATGCGCAATGTTTTTCAGGCATCGTTTGTGAATCCCACAATAATGCCTGAGCATACTTTTAGCATGGGTATTAGTGTATTTGGGCAAGCCATTAGCAATGGCTTTCAGCCTAAGAGTTTTTTGAACTATCGCACCGACACCATGTATGTGAACCTAAACAGCCTACTAGGCGATATGGGCGATAAAAACTTGATTTACGTTGGCCAAAATCTTGACATCTTTCACATACGTGTCAAGGGGAAATCGTCTTTCACCTGGTTTGCTGTCCGTCAGAATACCACTGCAACACTCCAGTATCCGCGTGAATTATTTAGTTTAGCCATTGAAGGGAATAAGCAATTCGTTGGCTCTACGATTGATTTTTCGAATCTGAAAACGGATATTACCCTTTACAACGAGTTCACCATTGGATACCTTAAAGATTTACCCCAATGGACTTTTGCCGGAAGGATAAGTTTACTGCAAGGTTTAGCTAATATCAATTTTGACCCCAAAGTAATGCAGGTTGAAATAGATACTGCCATGTATGCTCATACTGCCACTGCCGACGGACAACTCCGTACCTCAGGCATCCCCAAAAATAATAACGGTGATATAAGTTTTGATAATGTTGATGGCCAATGGGTTACCAATAAGCTTACCGGTTTCGGGAACAAGGGGTTTGCCATCAGTGGAGGCGCCACATACAAGTTCGATGAAAGGATGAAGCTTTCATTTTCGTTTACCGATATAGGCTTTATTAAATGGAAAGAAGAAATCCAAACCTATACCCTTAAAGGGACAACCAAATTTGAAGGGTTAGATGTTCTTGGCGATTTGCTGAGGGGAAACGATGTAAACGTTGACTCGCTACTCCAGAAAATGGAAGACGATTTTACCCGTGATACCATAGCGGGATCCTACACTACATGGCTAAATCCCAAGTTTAACTTTTCAGCCACTTACGATTTAACCCGAAGAACAACCCTTGGACTTACCTTTGCAACTTTTTATAATAAACGGTTATACCCCTCAATAACACTTGGTTTTTCCCAGGGCATTGGCCGCTTTTTCCAACTAGTTGGAACTGCATCTATTTACCAGAGGTCAATTCCTAACCTTGGATTAGGTCTTGTATTGAAGCCAGGCCCATTGCAGTTTTTTGTAGTTGCCGATAATCTTTACCCGGCAATTGACCCATTGGTATTCACAAATGCCAATGTTAGGGTAGGTATTAACTTTGTGTTTGGCAGGGTTAATCCACCTCAAGGTTTGCCTTACCGTTAATTTCTATACACTGTTTCTTGCAATTATTTAATTTAAAGGTAAAAAACCATGAAACGAACAGTCATAAGCAAAATACTCATAGCGTTTAGTATTATTAGTTTTGGATCGAAAATACTTGCGCAAACCGGTTTTACCCCACAAAAGCTAAGTGGTGAAATTAATTCAGGGTATGCCGAAATCAACCCAATGCTCAGCCCTGATGGTAAAACCCTATACTTTACCCGTGTTAATCATCCCGAGAACCGATTTGGTGAAACTGACAGCCAAGACATTTGGTGTACCACCTTGAATGCCGATGGGACTTGGAGCGAAGCAAAACGCCTACCCAATTCCATTAATATTGGGAGGTACAATGCAATATTCGGTATACTGGACGATGGAAAAACTTTCTTGATCAATGGTCATTATAGCGATAATGGGAAGTACTGGATTGAAAGGGGATTGTCCGTAATTGAGCAGATTGATGAGAATACCTGGGGAAAGCCTAAGCAGTTAAACGTAAGGGGTTATACAAGAATGAACAAAGGCCAAACCACAACAGCCTACCTTACCCCCGATGGCAAGTATCTGCTTATGTCGTTTAGCAAGCGTGCAGGAGGTAAAAATCATTCAATTTACCTTTCGGTAAAAGAGGGCGATGGATATTCAAAACCCAAAAAGGTTAAAATTGGGGATGGGAATCTTGGCGATAGCTATGAAGCGCCATTCCTAAGTAAGGATGGTAATGCGCTTTACTTTAGCTGCAAGGTTGAGGGTAATAACAATATCTACATGGCCAACCGAACCGATGATACCTATTTGAACTGGTCGGCACCCATTGCCTTGAACGATACCATTAATACCCCAGGGTGGGAAAATTACTACCGTTTAAACGCCAAGGAAAGCTGGGCATACTACTGCTCATCAAACTCAAAGAAGGAGCATTCGGAGATTATGCGGGTAAAGATTTACGAAGAATTTCCGTATGTAAAAGTAACAGGCTTAGTGATGAACAAAGCCGACCAAAGCCTTATGCTTGCCGATACTGGCTATGTAATTAAAGTTAATGGCGCAGCCCCTGAAAAACTAAAACTCGATAAGGCATCGGCTTCGTTCGAGTTGCTTTTACCCTTTGGGCAAAAGTTTGAGGTTAAACCCGAGTTGGCAAACTGGGTTGGGGTAACCGATACGCTCGATTTCACTTCGGTTAAGGAATACACTGAGATGAATCGGAACCTTTTTGTAGAACCCATTCCAATTGTTAAAGTATATGGCAAGGTTATCAACACCCGCACCGGGTTACCTATTGCCCCAGAGATGAAGTATAGGGTTCTGGTAGATGGATTGGAAAGCGATTCGGTAAAGTACGAAACCGAAATTGCCAAGTATAGCGCAACCTTGCCCTTGGGCAAGAGGTATATTGTAAGTTTACAACTACCAAACTTTACAGCAAAACCCGATACGGTGGACGTTACCAGTACCAAGTTCTATACCGAGAAACAGGTTGATTTTTATGCCACAACGGTACCCTGGGTTGAGGTAAATGGGGTAGCACTCGATAATTCAACTTTTACCCCCATAATTGGGGCTTCAGCACCAAAACTAACAATTAATGGTTCCGTTGCCGATAGCGTGCAGATTGATCCGGTTACAGGCGAGTTTAAGGTACGCTTACCTTTCGGGCGTAAGTACACCACAGCAATTGCATCAAAGGATTACAATCCATTGGATAATCAACTCGACCTTACCGGCTACGTTGAGTTTACACAGGTAAAACATGAGGTTTATGCTGAACGAAAGGATGCCAACATGGCCATTCTTAGTGGGAAAGTAATTAACTTAAAGACTGGACAGCCACTTGAGAAAGAGATTCCTGTAAAATTGAAGGTAAATGGAACTGAAACCCGAGGTTTTATATACGATTCTACAACAGCGGGTTATACTTTAAAATTACCCGTTGGCGTTTCGTACGACATTTTGCCTTCGGTTAAAAACTTTTACAACAAGTATGAGCAGGTTGACCTAACAAAGGTGAAGAAAGGAACTAAAATTGCCAAAAACTTCTATGTGACACCAATTGAAATTGGTCAATCCGTTAATATCGATTTTATTTATTTTGATGTTGGAAAAGCAACCCTCAAACCGCAATCGTTCCGTTCGCTTAATGCCTTGGTAGAGTTTTTAAACGAGTATCCGAATGTAATAGTGGAAATAGGTGGACATACCGATAATACCGGTTCAGCAGTTGTTAACCAGAAACTATCACAGGCAAGGGCTAAGTCGGTTGCCGATTATATTATTGGCATGGGTATTCCTAAGGAGAGAATTACATCCAAAGGTTATGGCCCAAGTAAACCCAAGGCAAGCAATGCCACAGCCAAAGGTCGTGCTGAGAACCGCCGAGTTGAGTTTACTATTGTTGGAATTTAAACCAAAAAATAATTATTTTAGGTGGATGCCATAGAGTATCCACCTAATTTTTTACTATGATGGCATTTAAACTAAAATATCTGCTAAGTTGCATGGTTGCCCTGCTGGCATTGGTTAACCCGATACAAAAGGTATTTGTTATGACTACCCTGCAGGCGCAGTTTGATGAGGCAAAGACCCGGTTTATTGCCACTAAGGCCACCCTTACAGCTTTTATTACCTTACTGTTCTTTCTTCTCCTAGGCGAACTGGTATTTAGCTATGTGTTTCATGTTGAACTGTATGCTTTTCAAATTACATCGGGAATTGTCCTTTTTTATAATGGCATTAGCGGATTGCAAAAGGGTACTTTCATTCAGGTTGATTCTGGTGTAAATTTGAGGGATATTACAGCAGTTCCAATAGCAATTCCAATGATTGCAGGGCCAGCAACCATTACTGCGGCTGTTACCTTCCCTGCGCATTACGGACACACCAACACCATTATTTCAATGGCAGTAGCCTTAGGTATAAATTACCTTTTCATGTTTTATGCACGACCAATTGGCAACATACTTAACCGTTTTAACTTAATGGGCCCCCTTGTGCGAATTTTTGGGCTTATTGTTGCCACCATTGGTGTACAGATGATGCTTAACGGGATTGCCTCATTTTGGACTTCCATGCAATAGGTAGAATAGCCGGTATAATAATAACCATCCTTTGGTTTTATTATATTTGCATATAAATTTTCACCAAAGTGCAGCAAAACCTAATCGACATTGACAAGGTAATTGCATCTAAAAGTCCTCGACTTCAAAGGGCGTTACCCCGTTTTATTATTCGGTATCTTAAACGAATCATTCATCAGGACGAGATTAATGAGGTGCTTCAAAAGCACGGCGATAAGCAGGGAGTAGATTTTATTGACGAAGCGTTGAGGGTTATGCAGGTAACCTACTCCGTGAAGGGATTAGAGAACCTGAAACCCGATGGAAGGTACCTGTTTGCATCGAACCACCCCCTTGGAGGCCTCGACGGGATGATCCTGATTCATCTTTTGGGTAAACGTTACCCCGAAGTAAAATTCCCAGTGAACGATTTGCTAATGCACATCACTCAGCTGCATAACATTTTCATACCTATCAATAAGCATGGCGCACAAAATTCTCAAAATGTTAAACTCATGGATGCAACCTTTGCATCCGATGCGCAGGTGCTTTACTTTCCGGCAGGTCTTTGTTCACGAAAGCAGCATGGCCGAATTGAGGACTTAGAGTGGAAAAAGAGTTTCATAGTTAAAGCTGTTCAGCATAAGCGCGATGTTGTACCCGTTTTCTTTAGTGGTCGCAATTCCAATTTTTTTTATAATCTGGCAAAGCTGAGAACATTTTTAGGAATTAAGGCAAACATTGAGATGCTCTACCTTGTTAACGAAATGTTTAAGCAGAAGGGTAAAAGCATTACTGTAATAATTGGGGCGCCAATCCCCCACACAACCTTTGATGGCTCAAAAACCCCCGCCGAATGGGCAAAATGGGTTAAATCGCTGGTTTACGAGTTAGGGAAACAAAGTAAAGATTAAATGCCATGAAACAAATCATTGAACCTGTTGACAGGGAGTTGCTCCTCAATGAGCTTACACCCGATAAGTTTGTAAGGCATACCAATAACGCAAACAATGAGCTCTACATATTTACAGCCCACAATGCCCCTAACCTCATGCGCGAGGTTGGGCGGCTAAGGGAACTTACTTTCAGGTCGGCAGGCGGTGGAACTGGCGAGGAGGTAGATATTGATGAATACGATACCTGCGATAATTGCTACAAGCAACTTATTGTATGGGATCCTCACGAAAAGGAGATTCTTGGTGGCTACCGCTTTCATAGCGTTGACCCCACCAAGGGCGAGGAGATAAATCTATCCACCAAGCACCTGTTTTACTTTTCCGATAAGTTTATTCGGGAATATATGCCCCAAATGATTGAGTTGGGTCGATCATTTGTTCAGCCCAAATATCAATCGCTTTCCAGAAGCGGAAAGGGTTTGTATGCACTCGATAATCTCTGGGATGGACTTGGTGCACTCATCGTGTTAAACCCACATATCAAGTACTTTTTTGGTAAGGTAACCATGTATCGCACCTACAACGTTGAGGCACGTAATATGTTGCTTTACTTCTTTGAAAAGTATTTCAAGGATACTGAGGGCTTGGTAACGCCAATTCACCCCATCGAGGTAAATATTGACCGCCAGGCAATGGCTCAAATCTTTACTGGCAAAAACTACGATGAGGATTATAAGATCCTATCAAAAAAAATCAGGGAATTCGGTGAGCGAATCCCGCCCCTTATCAACTCATATATGAATCTTAGCCCTTCCATGAAGGTATTTGGAACCGTTATTAATCCATACTTTGGTGAGGTTGAGGAAACTGCCATTCTGATTACCATTCCCGATATATACCAGCACAAAGTTGAGCGACATATATCCACCTTCATCAAGAAGTTAAAGGACAAATACCACTTAAGCTTGAGGTGGGGGAAAGATTCAAAGTAAGCACAAGAGTATTGCCCTTTTATCTTTCAATACTGGTCTGGCTTTAACCTATAACCTTTAACCCTAATCAATACGCTCTTTGATTACGCCCTTCAATAAAGTTGATAAATGAGTTATTTACAACCCTGTTTCCGCCAGGTGTGGGGTAGTCGCCGGTAAAATACCAGTCGCCTTGGTCGTTAGGGCAAGCCTTATGGAGATTCTCAATCGACTGGTAAACAATCTTTACCTTAGCTTTTACATCTTTTGGAGTTAAAAGTTGAGCAATTTTATCGGAAATCTGATCATCGGTAAAGGGGCGATAAATTTCTTTCACATAATTGATAATTTGCTCTTTAGGTAGATTTTGCTGCTCCTTACACTTGCGGTAAACGCTGTTTATTATGTTCTCCTGGCCGGTTTCCTTTAGTAGCTCAATAGCGGCACGGAAAGCAACAAAATCGGCAAGTTTGGCCATATCGATACCGTAACAATCGGGATATCGGATTTGTGGCGACGATGACACAACGATTATACTGGCGGGATTAAGTCTATCCAGTATTTTGAGGATACTTTCGCGAAGGGTTGTTCCTCGAACAATTGAGTCGTCAATAACCACAAGGTTGTCAACGCTGGGGCGGATGGTTCCGTAGGTGATGTCGTAAACGTGCCCTACCAAATCCTCGCGACCTTTATCCTGTGCAATAAAGGTTCGGAGTTTAACATCCTTAACGGCAATCTTTTCAACCCTCAGGCGTGTTGATATGATTTCATCAATATCCTTTTCGGAGAGGTTTGCTCCTTTCTCCAGTATTCTTCGTTTCTTTTCAATTTTAATGTAATCCTCTATACCTTTTACCATACCCAGAAATGCTGTTTCGGCAGTATTGGGAATGTAAGAGAATACAGTATTTTCATGGTCGTAGTTTATGGCCTTAAGTATAGCAGGAGTTAAAAGTTCGCCCAGTCGTTTGCGTTCCTGGTATATATCCCTATCGGTGCCACGTGAAAAGTAAATTCGCTCAAACGAGCATGATTTTCGGGTTTGGGGTATCCTGATCTCTTCGTGCATTATTGTTCCATTCCGCTTAATGATAAGCGCGTAACCAGGCTTTATTTCCTGAACCTGATCGGTTGTGATATTCAGAACAGTTTGAATAACAGGTCGTTCCGATGCAACAACAGCAATTTCGTCGTTGGCGTAGAAGAAAGCCGGGCGAATGCCCCAAGGGTCTCGAACCACAAAGGCATCGCCGTGGCCTATTAGTCCGGCCATAGCATACCCTCCATCGAAATCCTTTGTGGATGCCTGAAGAATTTTTGACACATTGATATTTTCCGCAATCAACCTACTTATCTCTATATTGGGATGCCCTTCGTTTTTATACTGTCGGAATAGCTGCTGGTTTTCCTCGTCGAGGAAATGACCGATTTTTTCGAGCACGGTAACCGTGTCGGAGTAATCGCGGGGGTGCTGTCCTAAATCGACGAGTTTTTTGAAAAGCTCATCCACGTTAGTCATGTTGAAGTTGCCGGCCAAAACAAGCGTACGCGATTTCCAGTTGTTGTCGCGCATCACCGGGTGAACGTAATCAATTGAGTTATGCCCAAAGGTACCATACCGGAGGTGACCCAAAAAAAGTTCACCGGCAAAGGGAATGTTCTCCTTGGCAAAAACGGGGTCGTTTAGTAGCTCAGGTTTTGATGAATACTTATTTATACCTTTGTTAACAGCGTCAAAGATATCCTTAATGGGAGTTGAAGAGTTTGAGCGTTCCCTATCGATATACTTTTTACCCGGGGCCAAATCGAATTTAATGGTGGTTAACCCGGCACCATCCTGACCTCGGTTGTGTTGCTTTTCCATTAACAGGTAAAGTTTGTGAAGGCCATAGCGCCAAGTGCCATACTTCAGCTGGTAGTATTCTAATGGCTTAAGTAATCTAATCAGGGCAATTCCGCATTCGTGTTTAATCTGCTCGCTCATAGCTTCCAAAATTATTGAATTAAAAAAAGGTAGACAAAATCTACCTAAAATTGTTATCGTTTAAATCGATTTACAGCCTGAAATACCTTATGGGCTATGGCATCGGCATTAAGGCCATACTTCTGCAACAGCTCTGCAGGTGTGCCCGATTCACCAAAACAATCGGGCATACCAATGATTTTTATGGGAACAGGGTATTCCTGCGAAAGCACTTCGGCCACTGCACTGCCAAGTCCGCCATGAACCTGATGCTCCTCTACCGTTACTATAAGTCCGGTTGTCTGAGCAGTATGAATAAGCAAGGTTTTATCGATTGGTTTTATGGTGTGTATGTTCACCACCATTGCGTTAATACCTTGCAGGGAAAGAGTCCTTGCTGCCATTAATGCTTCCCAAACCATGTGGCCTGTGGCAACAATTGCGACATCGGTACCATTTTTTAGGATTTCGCCTTTTCCAACTTCAAAAGTTTGATTGGGTTCAGTAAAATTAGGCACGGGTTCGCGACCAAATCGGATATACACGGGCCCGTTAACCTGTTTTATGGCGGCTAATGTGGCAGCCTTAGCCTGGTTTGCATCGGCAGGGGAAATTAGAGTGATGTTGGGTAATGAACGAATTACAGCAATATCTTCAAGGGCTTGGTGTGTTGCACCATCGGGCCCGACAGAAATTCCGGCATGTGCACCACCTATTATCACCTTGGCATTGTTGTAGCAAATTGAAATTCTTATTTGATCGGCAGCGCGGAATGCTGCAAAAACTCCGTATGTGGAAAAAACAGGAATCTTATTGGTCAAGGCCATTCCAGCAGCTACGGCTGCAATATTTTGCTCAGCAATGCCAAAGGAGAAGAACCTATCGGGGTAGCGCTCGGCAAAGAGATTTAATCCAACCGATGAGGTGATATCGGCTCCAAGCACCACCAGGTTGGGGTAAAGCCCTCCAGCCTCGGCAATTCCCTCACCAAATCCCAAGCGTGTTGCCTTATCACCTTTATTTATAAAATCATCCATGGATTAATTCGTTGTAATGGTTTTCCAGTTCCTCCAAAAATATCTTTGCCTCTTTTGAGTTGGGGGCTTTACCATGCCAACGGTAATCGCCTTGTATGCTCTTTACACCAAATCCCATTTGTGTTTTGGCAATAATAACTTTAGGTTTGCCAGAAAAATTTTGGGTTTTGCAAAAAACATCTACCAGTTCAGCAATACTATTGCCGTTACACTCAAATACCTGCCATCCAAAGGCCTCCCATTTTAGTTTTAAGGGTTCAAGTTCCATAACGTTATGGGTAAAGCCATCAATCTGGCAGAAATTTCTATCAACAATGGCAGTGAGGTTATCGAGTTTATAATGGGCAGCACTCATGGCAGCTTCCCAAATGGAGCCTTCCTGAAGTTCTCCATCGCCATGAACTGAAAAAACACGCCAATGCGCGTTATCGATTTTTGCGCTAAGTGCCATACCTACAGCAACTGATAAACCCTGACCCAACGATCCTGCGGAAAGTTCAATTCCAGGCAAACCATGGTCTCGACCGGGGTGTCCTTGCAATCGTGAACCTAACTTGCGGAGGGTTAACAGTTCCTCGCGAGGAAAGTATCCTGCACGGGCAAGCGTTGCATACAGAACAGGAGCAACATGGCCTATGGAAAGTATTAGCCTGTCGCGGTTAGGGTGGGTTGGTTGCTGCGGGTAATGGTTAAGCGTATTAAAGTATAAAACGGTAAAAATATCAGCAAGACCTAGCGAACCCCCTAGGTGTCCCGATCCGGCAGCCGTCAGGCTTCGAATTACATCCTGGCGGATTGAGTGCGAAGTCTTTAGCAGTTGCCGGATTGTTGGTGTTGCCATACTAATTTAAGGGTGGAAAATTTATGCGTTCAGCAATAATGAATGCTTTGGGGTAATCGTTGATGATCTGGTTGTAAAACTTAATGGCTTCCTCACGTGAGCGGTAATCGCCAACGGAAATTTTCCAGTAAGGGTTTTGATAATTTTGGTAAACAGGTACCCCAGGATATTTTTCCATGAAAGCCTGCATTACATCTTCGGAATTTTTCCGGGCAAACTGTCCCAGTTCAAAGAAAATTCGAATTCTGTAGCCATCCATCCCCGGCGATTTGGCATTGTGAAGGTAACGGATGCTATGCAGTTGCGTAATGGTTTCGCTTTGCCGGATAGTAATGTTACCCTGGCCAGGAACATTCTTTTGGAGTTCGGTTACAATTGGTAGGTGAGTTGCACCATTTGTGTTTTGGGCAAAAACACCAAAATTTACCGTAAGCAGCGCTGTTAGTAAGAAAAATTTCCTCATAAAGAGTATAATTTCGTTACAAAAATAGCTAAAAATATCTATGGCATTAGAGCAGGTTGAACCGAAAGTGTGTCGGTAATAACAAATTTCTTTTGAAGTGAGTTGGCCAACTGGCTTAATGGTTGCCTGGGGATGTTTATTTTTTTTACAACAGGAAATTTACCCCCTTTGATGTAACCTTCCACCTCAATTACGTTGATTAGATTTTTACCTTCGCCTATAAGCTTAAATGCATCGGCAGGTGTGCGAAGCACTATTTCAAGCGGGAGCTCGTAATCCTTTCGGGTATTGCCATCAATCTTTATTTTATGGCTAATACGTAACTTCCCAAGTTCTCTGCTATTTAACCATGCTTTAAAGCGGATGTCTTTTATTACAAGGGACTTTCGGTTAGGGTTTTCAACATCAAGGGTAAGGCTTAGGAATATTACACCATCTCTCATCCCTTTAAACTTATACTCCTTTACGTTATGAATATTTAAATCGCTGTATTTACCACAGCCTGTGAATACAAGTATTAAAAGAATGGGTAATAAACTTATTGAAAATCGCTTCATGCTTAATTTTTTTATAAAAGGTAAGAGCAAATGTTATACCACACCGACAAAGGTAATAAGTTTGAATAGTGTGAGAATATATAAAGCGTTAAAATAAAAAAACTCCCCTGTTTTAGGGGAGTGTATTGTAGGAAAAGTTCTTTAGTCGTTTTCCATGGCAGCCATTACCTCGTCAGTAAGCTCAAGGTTATGGTAAACCTGCTGAACATCGTCGTTATCCTCAATTTCTTCAACTAGTTTTAGGAATTTCATGGCAGTATCCTTATCAACCGATTTGTAATCGTTAGGGATACGCTGTAGGCTGGCATTTTCAACTTCGATATTTAGCTCTTCGAGTTTTTTGTTCATCCTGCCAAAATCTTCCATTTCGGTAGTAATCACATAGAAATCGCCATTGTCCTCAATATTTTGAGCGCCAGCATCAATAAGATCGAGCTCTACCTCCTCAAGGTTGATTTTATCCTTTGCAATGGTAAAGATCCCTTTTCGGCTAAAGAGGAACGATAGTGAACCATTGGTTCCCAGGTTGCCACCTTTTTTGGTAAGGGTTGACCGTACAGCACTAATGGTTCGGTTGTTGTTATCGGTAAGGCATTCAATAAAAATAGCAATTCCTCCCGGGCCATAACCTTCAAAGGTGAGTTCCTGAAGATTTTCGGGATCTTTCTCGGCCTTTGAAATGGCCCTGAGAATATTCTCTTTAGGCATGTTAACACCTTTGGCATTATTTATGGCAAGCCTAAGCCTGGGATTCCCTTCAGGATCAGCGCCTCCCTCTTTTACTGCCACCGATATTTCCTTTATTATTCTGGAAAATTCTTTGGAACGCTTGGCATCAAGTGCACCTTTTTTGCGTTTAATGGTTGACCATTTATTATGTCCACTCATAGTTGTAGTTTTTACTCATGTAAAGTGCAAAGTTAACTACAAACTTGGGCATAGCAAAATAATTAGCCTTTATTGATTTGTATCATTTTAACCATCATACCCAAAATATTCATAAATTCTTAACTTTGCAAAAAATATAATTCCGATGGATTTTAACGCTGAAGATGCCAATATTTTCGAGAGTACCCTTTCCGACGACAGTGGGAGGCCTAAAGTTTACGTTGAGACTTATGGCTGCCAAATGAATGTGAACGACAGTGAGGTTGTGGCATCAATCCTTATAGCTAATGGCTATGCAATAACCAGCAACATTAACGAAGCCGATGTAATTCTGATTAATACCTGCTCCATTCGTGAGAATGCTGAAACAAGAGTATTTGGGCGTATCGATTTGTTTGGGCAAGTAAAGAAATCAAAACCTTCGGTTTTGGTTGGTATTCTGGGTTGTATGGCCGAACGGCTTAAAGATCAGCTTTTGGAGGAAAAGAAGGTTGTTGATTTAGTGGTTGGCCCCGATGCTTACCGTGAATTACCAGTATTGTTACGTGCTGCTGAGGATGGACAAAAGGGTATTAACGTCTTGCTCTCACGCGAGGAAACCTATGCCGATATTAGCCCGGTTAGGCTCGATAAAAATGGTGTTTCGGCATTTGTTTCAATCATGCGTGGTTGCAACAACATGTGTTCTTACTGTGTTGTTCCCTATACACGCGGAGCAGAACGTAGCCGCGATCCGCATACTATAGTAAGGGAGGTTCAGGAACTGGTCGATGCCGGCTACCGTGAGGTAACCTTGCTTGGGCAAAATGTAAATTCATACCATTGGGAGGAGCATAAAGGCTTAATTAAGCACAAGGTAAACTTTTCCGATTTGCTCGAGATGGTAGCCCTTGTTGACCCTCGCATAAGGGTTCGTTTTTCAACTTCGCACCCAAAAGATTTAACCAACGAGGTGCTGTACACCATGGCCATGTATGAGAATATCTGCAACCATATCCACCTTCCGGTTCAATCGGGCTCAACACGAATCCTTCAGCTTATGAATCGAAAGTATTCCCGCGAGGATTACCTGGAAAGGATTGAAGCCATACGATCGATTATCCCTGATTGCTCAATATCTACCGATATAATTGCAGGATTCTGCACCGAAACCGAACTCGATCACGATATGACCCTGAGCCTAATGCGTGAGGTTGGGTTTGATTTTGCTTATATGTTTAAGTATTCGGAGAGGCCAAATACCAAGGCTGCCCGCCAATTAAAGGATGATGTTCCAGAGGATGTGAAAACCCGAAGGCTAATGGAGATTATTGAACTCCAGGGAAAACTGTCGGAGCAGAGCAAGAAAAACGATGTGGGCAAAAGATTTGAGGTTCTCATTGAGGGCGAATCGAAAAAATCAAAAGATGAATTTTTTGGTCGCACCAGCCAGAATAAGGTAGTTGTATTCCCTAAGTTGAATCATAAGATAGGAGAGTTTGTGTTTGTTGAAATTACCGATTGTACTCCAGCTACGCTAATTGGACGTATTATCGAGGAGCAGGACTAATAAACACGTTTCATACGTGCCATGTAAAAACCGTCAAATCCTGTTTGTGAGGGCAATAAGGTTTTTTCTTCTTCCAGTTCAAAACGCCCGTTCATCTGCTCAAGGAACCACTTGACCTGTTCTTGGTTTTCGGAAGGTAAGATGCTACAGGTGGCATAAACCATGTAGCCCCCTACTTTTAGTATGGTATAATACTTTTCCAGTATTTGTCGTTGCGTTTTTTTGAGTTCCTCGATATTTTCCAGCGACAACCTCCACTTGGCATCGGGATTACGCTTAAGTACTCCTAAGCCGGAACAAGGTGCATCAATTAGCAACCTATCGGCGCTTTCCTGAAGCCGTTTAATTGTTTTTGACGATTCGATGGCTTTGGTTTCAACATTTGTTGCTCCAGCTTTTCGAGCCCTACGCTTAAGCTCCTCGAGTTTCCACGGTGCGGTGTCAAGGGCAATAATTTTCCCCTGATTATTCATGAGGCTAGCCAGGTGCAGCGTTTTGCCACCATTTCCGGCGCATGCATCAATTACTCGCATGCCAGGCTCTACTTTTAAAAATGGAACAACCTGCTGCGATGAAAAATCCTGCTGCTCAAACATACCAAGTTTAAACGCATCGGATTTGAATATGTTGGCCGATTCGGTTAGAAGTATTGCATCGGAATTTGGTATTTTCTTAATTTTATAACCCTCACGTTTTAGGGAATTGGATAGTTCTTGAACGTTCGTTTTTAAAAGGTTTGTCCTAAGAACTATAGGGGCTTTTTGGTTTAAGCTATGTATTTCCAAATCCCATTTATCGCCTAACTCTTTAAAACCTAACTCATCGAGCCAATCGGGTATCGATTCTTTGACCGCCCTGTTGCCCGATAATTGGCTTAATTTATCCTGGATTTTTTTTCTGAAATGCTTTGGAATTTTTAGTTCCTCGGGCAAACCAAATGGGGTAAGGGTAATGTATAAAGCCAAAATGCTATGCGCATGCGAACTAAATTTTGGAAATTCCCTATCGTGAAGCGTATTGAGCAATCGCCACCAACGTGTTGTTTCCTCCAGTAACACAGCAAACTGATACTTTTCTATTGGTTCCCACGATTTGTTTTGGGCAATCCAGTACGATGTCACTTGGTCTAAATTTCTATTTTGATATATTACCTCAGCTAATGCTCGTCCGGCAGTTTCAAATACACTTCCCATGATACAAAAATTAAAGGCCGCAATTTACGGCCTTTTTATTATTCACTATCGTTTTTTAGAATTTATTTTGATACTCATCTTTAAGGCTGCCATCTTCATTGAACCAATCAGCTAAGCCATAGTATGCTATTTTATCGCCTGGGCGCGAGTACTTAACAACCCTTTTATCGTATTTTGTAAGTTTAGTGAGGTTGGTTGCCACGGCCATTCGTGTTCTGTCCTTTTCAACTTCAGGTAACTGTAATCTTTCAAGGGCAGCCTGAGTAAGGTCTTTAGCTTGGAGTAATTTATCGCTCGATTTGAAAATGTCAATTATTAAATTATTCCATTTGATTTTTTCACCTCCAATGTTTTGCTTTAAGCTCTTGCGGAGCGACTTTGGCTTTCTGCCTCTTTTCTTAGGAGCAGCGGGTTTAACTTTTTTCTTGGCTGTTTTTTTTCGGGGCTTTTTAGCAACTTGTTTTGCCGGTTCGGGTTTTTCTTTTGGCTTTCTACCTCTTTTTTTAGGTTCTTTTGCCTCGGGCGCTTTAGCATCCTCTGCAGTAACCTTTTTAGGACGACCCCTTTTTTTTGGCACAGTTGATTCTATAGGTTTTGCAACTTTTGGTTTACG
Organism: Bacteroidales bacterium Bact_07; assembly: GCA_001603415.1. Classification (GTDB taxonomy): domain Bacteria; phylum Bacteroidota; class Bacteroidia; order Bacteroidales; family Tenuifilaceae; genus Tenuifilum. Next base: position 17,349 of record LUYY01000050.1, read on the forward strand.
CCCTCTTTTTTTAGGTGTTGGTACTTCGGTCTCATCGCCTAAATCGCCTTTTTCAATTTTCTTTAAAATTGATTTTAGGCTATCAATCCTGCGTTGTGCTCTGTCAATTTCTGATTGGTAAAGATCTTTTAGATCTTCAATTTCTTCTTTGGATAGGGTAATTTTCTTCATGGTTGGTTAGTTTAGTGTTGTTAACTCGTAGTATTTGAATTATTTTGAAATGCAATTTAATGACATTTTATTTTAAAAAGCAAATATTTTTTTTAAATAATATTCAAATTTAAACAAATAATTTATATTTCCAAATTGTAAATGACATATAATCAATGCGATAATAATAGTTATAAATGATTATTAATTCTATTCGATTTAGTTAAATATTGATAATAACATTAATTGTAATTCTTGTTAAGTATTATAGCTTACTTGATTCAATGAGTTTATTAACCAATATTAGTCAATAGAAAAAAACAGTTAAACAACTTATTTCTATTGACAGATTTCCTATAAAATGTATCTTCATCCCTATTTCGGTTTGAGGTACTCTAATTCATCCCATTCTACCATTCCGAATCATTCCGAATCATTCCGAATCATTCCGATTTATTCCGAATCAT
>LUYY01000051.1 GCA_001603415.1 Bacteroidales bacterium Bact_07
TTTGTGGTCGATTGGGATAGCATTAGCTACACACCCACCAACAGGGGTTTAAGGCGTTTTTGTATGCCCTTACTTAAGATGGTCAATCATTTTTACAAGAAACCGGTGGGTCGTAAACGATTTATTTGCCACATACCAGGTATGACAACCGTTGGTCGTGGGGTTATAAAGTACCTTAACCCAATGCCCGTTTTCGGACGCTACCTGAACGAGGATGATTTTCTAACCAAAAAGGATTTAGAGTATATTAAAAATTTTTACAGTCAGTATAATTGTGAGCTTACAAAGTATTTCGATAGGCGGGTACTGGAAGGTTATGGATATTATCTATGAAATCGCCAATTCTACATATAGGGTATCCGAAAACAGCCACAAAATGGTTTCAGAATGAATTTTATCCCAACGTTTCAGGGGTGTATCCTGTAATGAGAAAGGATGTTTTTGACAGATTGGTTTTTACTGATATTTATTCATACTCACCCGATCACTTCAGAAAGTGGTTAGACCTTGAAGCGGACGACAAAAGAGTAATTGTATGTGATGAAATTTTAGTTGGTGGCTTGGATATCGGTTTTGGGAATGGGGAGTTTGTGATGTTGATGTCGCAAAGGCTTCATGATACATTCCCCGATTCGCAGGTGGTAATACTCATTCGGAATCAGCATACTGCTTTGGAATCGGCTTACAGCCACTACATTATGACCGGTGGAACATATTCACCTACCCGATTTTTAAGCATTAGGCCTATGTTCAATAAGCCCTTTATGGGCTACCATCTTTTTAACCCAAAACTTTTTGAGTACGATAAGCTGATAGAGCTATACATCTCGCTTTTTGGGAAGGATAAGGTTCACATTTTTCTGTATGAGGATTTTGCCGAAAATCCCAATCAGTTCATCACTCTGTTTTGTAATACACTTCAACTCGATGTACCTAAACACCTAACGTTCAACCGAGTTAATACGCGATATTCCTGCATTGCCTTACAAAAACAGCGTTTCCTGAATCGGTTTACCCTTGGTAATACCCCGTTTAAACAATACTTTATGAATTTCCCTGGCATTTTTCGTATTTCAAGGAGTTTAGCCCTTGCTATCGATAAGTATTTTAATTTCCCCAAATATAAATTTGATAGAAATGTGCATCATTGGATTGATTTGCGATATAAGCAATCGAATCAACACCTTTCACAATGGGTTGCAAAGGAAAAGTTAGCGCGCTGGGGCTACCCTCTTTAACATTGAAGATGTTTTTTACCAAGTTTCACACAAAAACTCGCCCAGTGTGGCAGAAATCACAAGAAAAATATGTAATTTTGTCAGTTAACGAATCGAAATGGAAGTTCAAAGCATTAAGCAACGATTTGGAATAATTGGCAACTCTCCGGCATTGAATCGAGCCATCGACATTGCACGGCAGGTTGCACCTACTGACCTTTCGGTACTTATTACCGGTGAGAGCGGTACGGGTAAGGAGGTGTTTCCGCAAATCATTCACAGCTATAGTGCTCGCAAGCACGGAGCATACATTGCCGTTAACTGCGGGGCCATTCCCGAAGGGACAATTGATTCGGAGCTTTTTGGGCACGAGAAAGGAGCTTTTACCGGAGCTACCGATAGCCGCAAGGGTTACTTTGAGGTTGCCGATGGCGGCACTATTTTTCTCGATGAGGTAGGTGAACTCCCTCTATCCACTCAGGTTCGCCTACTAAGGGTACTTGAAACTGGCGAATTCATTCGGGTTGGCTCGTCGAAGGTTCAAAAAACCAATGTACGCGTGGTTGCTGCTACAAATGTAAATCTTGCTGATGCAATTACCGAAAATAAGTTCCGCGAGGACTTGTACTACCGATTAAACACTGTTCCCATATACATACCGCCACTCCGCGAGCGGCAGGAGGATATTCCCTTACTTTTCCGCAAGTTTGCCACCGATTTTGCCGAAAAGTACCGTATGCCAGCAATAACACTCGACGATGAAGCACGTAAGGTTCTTGTATCGTATTACTGGCCTGGGAATGTTCGTCAACTTAAAAATGTAACCGAGCAAATATCGATTATTGAGCAGAAAAGAGTGATTGATGCTGAAACGCTCATGCGTTACCTGCCCGACTATAATGCCACGCGTTTACCAACCCTTTTCCACAAAAAGGGAGTGGTGGATGAGCAAACCTTTGCCACCGAGCGTGAAATACTGTATAAGGTACTTTACGATATGCGGAGCGATATGAACGAACTCAAAAAGCTGGTTTTCGACCTTATGCGTAATGGGGTTGTTTCACCAGATCACATACGTTCCTCGCCGGTATTTCAGGATTTCAGTGCAACACCCGTTGATCCAATTATATCATCAACCCCACCTCGTGTAAACGAGAGTAAGTCGTTTGTAAAGGATTTGAATGATATTCAGGATACCGAGGAGATTCAAGAGGAAACCCTTTCACTGGAGGAAAAGGAGAAGGAGTTGATTGTAAAAGCGCTTGAAAAGCATAATGGCCGCAGGAAATCGGCTGCAAAAGAGTTAGGCATTTCGGAGCGCACGCTTTACCGTAAAATTAAGGAGTACGATATTAACCTTTGATTATGTTGAGTAAGAAGATTTTTTTGCCCCTACTTATAGCATTAACGTTGCTAACCCAGAATAGCTGCAAGGTAAGCTATACCTTTAGCGGAGCATCCATTCCGCCCGAAGCTAAAACCTTTAGTGTTCAGCTATTCCAAAACCTTGCAAGCATTGTGAACCCTACGCTGGCAAACTATATTACCGAGGAGTTAAAGAACCGGTTTTTAACCCAAACCCGTTTAACTCCCGTAGCCGATTTTGGCGATTTTGCCTTTTCCGGACAAATCGTAACCTACGATGTATCGCCAACCGCAATTCAGGGCGATGAAATTGCTGCTCAAAACCGCTTAACCATTGCCATTAAGGTTAAGTTTGTAAATGCCATCGACCCCAAGCAAAGCTTCGATAAGACCTTCTCGCAGTATGCTGTTTTCAGCAGCAGCCAAAACTTTACTCAGGTAGAGCAAGCCTTGGTTCAGGAAATTGTTGAGAAGTTAATCGACGATATTTTTAATGCAGCGGCATCAAATTGGTAAACCATGGACAAGCAAAGCTTTATTAACCTGTTGGACAAGGGCAGCAAGGGTAATGTAGCCAACCTCGATGAGCTAAATGAGTTGGTGAGTAAATACCCTTACTTTAGCGCTGCCCGATCGGTTTTACTCCAGCAAATGTTCGTTGCCGACAAAGAACATTTTAGAATTGAGTTGCCCAACCAGGCCCTTTTTATACCCGATAGGCGTTATTTTGCCTCGCTTATTTCGGAAATCGAAAAATTACACAATACAACTAAAAATGTTGAGGTTAAAACCGAGACCGACAAGGTAGAGTCAAAACCGCAAAATATCGATGTAAAACCTAACGTAGAGGAAACTTTACCAAAAACGCCCAAAAAACGTGGCCGCCCTCGTAAAAAGAGCAGTGATACCGAAAGCACTTTGGAACTTTTAGGGAATGATGAAAAGCCAACAAAAACCATAATTCCCGATAGTAAACCATCACCAGCTGACGATACCGATATACTTGAGTTAATCCAGAGCGATAATGGAACAGGAGCAGAACCGATTGATCTTATTGATAAATTTATTGCCGAGCAGCCGAAAATCCCACGCCCTGAAACACCCCCAAGAGGAGCCCAAAGCGATGGCGTGGTTGACATATCGGTTAACTCGGTTATAGAGCCCGATGAGCTCGCAACCGAAACTTTAGCCGAGATATATGCCCTTCAGGGATATATTGATAAGGCAATTTCGGTATATGAAAAATTGCGTTTGAAATATCCAGAAAAAAGTAGTTACTTTGCCGATCAAATTCAAAAGCTTAAAAAGCAACAACAAGGATAGGTTAAACTATAAATTCACATAAGCGATGTTTACAATTATAATGACATTTATTGTGATAGTATCAGTTCTATTGATACTTATCGTATTGGCACAAAACCCTAAGGGGGGTGGATTAGCTTCGAACTTTGCAGGTTCCAATCAGATTATGGGCGTACGCCGCACTGCCGATTTTCTTGAAAAAGCTACCTGGACACTGGCCATTGCACTCGTGGTATTAAGCTTCCTGGCAACCATTACCATGCCAAAGCCTGAGGTTGAACAAAAATCGGCTATTGAGTCGAAGGTTAAGGAAACACAACCCAGCGCACTACCAAATTTCCCAATGCCAACTGAGCAAAAGGATAGCGTAAAGTAAGTTACGCCATTAAAAACATTGCTTTTGCAATGAAAAAAATATTTTTTGCAATACTTTTGGGCTCAACCTCATTTTGGGGCTGGGCCCAAAATGTTTTGGATAGTGGGAATGCAAAATCATCCATCCAATTCACTACCACCGAAATTGATTACGGTTCAATACCGCAGAACTCCAATGGCGAGCGCGTATTTGAGTTTACCAACACCGATTCAAAGCCATTTATACTAACCAATGTGGTTGCCTCTTGTGGATGCACAGCCACAGAATGGCCTCGCGAGCCCATAAAACCTGGTGAGAGAGGGACAATCACCGTAAGGTACAATACTTCAATCACTGGAACTTTTAGGAAGAGTATTAGGGTGTTCACCAATTCAAATGCTGAACCAATTTTACTTATTATTAAAGGTGAAGTTAAACCCAGCAACACCGATAACAATCAAAAGGAAAACCAAAAATAGATAACCATGCCAAAGATATCAGAAAAAGGATTAGCCATGCCGGCTTCGCCCATTCGTAAACTGGTACCCTATGCCGAGGAAGCAAAGCGAAAGGGTCGTAAGGTATATCATCTAAACATTGGACAGCCCGATATTCCTACCCCACAGGTAGCATTGGATGCCGTTAAGAACACCGATTTAAAGGTTATTGAGTACAGCCACTCGGCAGGGATTGAAAGTTACAGGAAGGGACTTGCCAAGTACTACCAGGGTTTGGGTATCGATATTACCCACAACGACATGATAATTACTACCGGTGGTTCAGAGGCAATAACCATCGCCTTTATGACCTGCTTAAATCCGGGTGATGAGGTCATAATTCCTGAACCTTTTTATGCCAACTACAATGGATTTGCTGTTCAGGCAGGGGTAATTGTAAAGCCTATTGTTTCCAGAATTGAGAACGATTTTGCTTTACCACCCGTTGAGGAGTTTGAAAAGCTTATTACACCCAAGACAAAGGGTATTGTAATTTGCAATCCCAATAACCCAACGGGATATCTTTACTCAAAGGAGGAACTGGAGCAACTTGCTACCATTGTTAAGAAGCACGACCTATACCTATTCTCCGACGAGGTTTACCGTGAGTTCTGCTACGATGGCATAACCCACTACTCGGCCATGATGCTTAAGGGGCTTGAGAACAATGTTATTTTGATGGATTCCGTTTCAAAGCGATATAGCATGTGCGGAGTTCGCATTGGGGCACTCATTACCCGCAATAAAGAGGTTATTGCTACCGCAATGAAGTTTGCTCAGGCAAGGCTTTCGCCGCCTTCGTTCGGGCAAATTGCAGCCGAGGCCGCGCTCAATACACCTGCCGGGTATTTCAAGGAGGTTTACGATGAGTATATCAAGCGCCGCAACTTTATGGTTGAGGCACTTAATAGGATGGAAGGTGTTTACTGCCCCAAGCCTAAAGGTGCTTTTTACACTGTAGTTCGCCTTCCAATCGACGATAGCGATAAGTTTGCACAATGGCTGCTTGAGCATTTTGAATACAATAACCAAACAGTGATGCTTGCACCTGCAACCGGATTCTACTCAACGCCGGGATTAGGTAAGAATGAGGTGCGTATCGCCTATGTGCTTAACGTTGACGACCTACGCAAAGCCATGGAGTGTTTAGAGGTTGCCCTAAAGCAATATCCGGGTAGAACCTTGTAAAAAGTTAAGATGGACATTAGAAAACCCCGATTACTCGGGGTTTTTGTTATTTATTTTTAATGCGTCCGGGATTTTTTCTAATAAACTCTTCCCAGCTCGAAGCCTTGGCGCCGTTGCTCTCGCCCTGTTCCCCTTGAAAAAAATGACAAACAGCAGCGGCAAGACCATCGGTGGCGTCTAAGTATTTCTGGTCAAAATCTTTTTCACCAAGAATATTCTTTAGCATAGCCGCAACTTGCTCTTTTGATGCGCTACCAACGCCAGTAATTGCCAGTTTTATTTTACGGGGAGCATACTCGTAAATGGGGATTGAACGCGAAAGCACCGCAGCCATTGCTACTCCCTGTGCACGTCCAAGTTTAAGCATGCTTTGAACGTTCTTACCATAGAAAGGTGCTTCAATGGCTACCTCGTTGGGTTTATACTCATCAACCAGTTGTTGAATCCTTTCAAAAATTACCTTTAGCTTGGTATAGTGATCGCGGTACTTTGAAAGTTCAATCACGCCTAATACTATTAGCTTGGCATTGTTCTTCCCGCTGCAACGGATAATTCCGTAGCCTAACACATTAGTTCCGGGGTCAATACCAAGTATGGTGCGCATAGGTTAAAGGATAAAGGATAAAAAAGAAAATCATAGATATAATTGTATTCCTTCCATACCAATGATTTCAGCTGGTTACCAGGCGCCAATTTCTTCGTAAAGCCCCTTTCCGGTAATTGGTCGGGCTGTTACGTAAGTTGTTTTTACTGCCTTTGTTCCAAGTCCAAGGTAGTTTAGTGCTGCATTTAGGCTGCTTTCGGTAACCTCTCCAAAGGGGGTGAATACATCATCGGCGGCTTCAACGGTTACAGGAATACCATCAAAGTAATCGCCTTCATTGTTGGCATTCCGAATGCTGAAGCATACGGGCACAATTGCCCAGTCGATGCTTGGGTCTTTGAACTCAAAAGTGTACATGCCAACGGGTTTGCCATGTGTTTTGCTACCAACCAGCACAACACCCATGTAAGGTTTTAGCGCATTAATTACAAGTTCACTGGCCGATGCCGTGCTGCTGGTTGTAATAAAAATAGCACGTTGTATTTCGAGTGAGTACTGATTGGTTGAAAAGTACATGTAGCTGTTTTTATCGGAATGCTTATCATTGTGAATATATTGTCCGAAAACCCTGCCAAAAGCAATACTGCCACCAATAAGATCTCCTAAGAGTTGCGATACATTTACTTGCCCACCACCATTATAGCGTAAATCGCAAACCAACTCGCTAACACCTGCGTTCTTGAACTTTTGAAAAACAAGATTTAACTCATCCTTGGTTTTTTCGATAAATCCTTTCAGGACAAAGTAGCCAATCTTTTTCCCATTGATTGTGTAAACGCTATCCAACAGCACGGTATTCATTTCAATTTGGGCTTTACTGAAAGTATGTTGAAAGGTTTGACCCGATGGTGATTTAAAGACAAAGGTTTTTGTAACGCCAACCTCCGAAGGGCCAATCAATGTGGAATAGTTGTCGGGGGTTGGGGTTTGCCCGTCGATGCTTACAATTTCCCATCCCCTGCCAATTCCATTGGCATATAATGGTGATGTTTTAAATACAAAGGTGATAATGAGTTTGTTATTGGCGGTAAAGGCTGTTCCGAAGCCAAAGCCAACGTATGCTGCCTGCTTGTAGTAAGCATCGAGTTCTTGTTTGGTGGTAACGTAACTCCACCTGTCGGGTGGGTTTACTCGGATAGCCTTAACCAGCTCAACGGGGTTGGGGTAACTATTGGGATCAACATTAGGGAGTTGATTGTACCAGTAGTACCAGTCCTTCATGAGGTTGTAAACCTCTTTGTTTACATTTACTTTTTGTTCCTCTTTATCGCACGAGGAAAGTGAAGTTAAGGCAGTAAGCAGCAGTAAAGTAAGTTTAAATCGGCTCATTCTTTATCTCCTTTTTACCTAAAAATTGTTGAAATACAATGGCTCCAATTATAAAAAAAAGTCCTACAAGAGTTGTCCATACTATTTTTTCGTTAAGCACAAGGCTCACAAATACTAAAGCAACAAACGGAACAAGATACGAAAAATTTCCTAAGCGGGCAGTGTTTGTTGCGCTGTTTAATGCTTTAAGCCAAAGCACAAATGTTATGCCCATTTCAAAAGCACCAATGTAAACCGATGCGGCAATACCTTTTATAATTAAGGTAGGTAGGTTTTTTATTGCCGCCATGTATAGTAAAGTAAAAATAGTTGCCGTTGCAAAGCTGATAAAAAGTTTGACTTCCTCGTTTCGATGTTTATCGTACATGTTCACAACCCAAAACCCCGCCCAAATTACTGAACTTCCCAAAGCAAGCAAAACACCCAGTGGATCGGACTTGGCAAAGATGTTCATATTGCCCTGCGACGAAATAAATGCAACCCCAATCAAGCTGATTAGCAATGCAACAATATCGGTAATCCTTAAGGGGTGTTTTAGTAGCAACGCAGCCAAAACAACCAGAACTATTGGCCAAATATAGTTGAGTGGCTGTGCCACCTGGGCGGGTAAAAGGCTGTAGGCCTTAAAAAGCACAAGGTAGTAAAGGAATGGGTTTAGAATCGATTCGGCAAGAGAGAAAAGCAAATCCTTCTTGCTCGTAAATTTCAAAAGGTGTAGTTTTCTCTGAAAAACTAAAACGGTAAAAAGAATGGCAGAAGCCGCAAGCGATGACCAAAATAGCAACTGAACAGGATCAATGTATCTTAATCCTATTTTAAAAGCAGTAGCCGAGGTGCCCCAGAAAAGCACCACAAACGATGCAAAGAAGTAGGCTCTGCTTTGACTTTTTTTCTCCATGTCAATGGCTTATAGGAAGCCAAGTTCCAACATGGCCTCGTCGCTCATACGACTTTTATCCCAGGGTGGGTCAAAGGTTAGCCGAACTTCCACATCGGTTACCCCTTCAATTTGCGCTATTTTTTGCTGAACCTCATCAACTACCTGATCGGCAAGGGGACAGTTGGGGGCAGTAAGTGTCATGGTGATGGTAACCTTGCGGTTATCGTCAACCTCTATCTCATATATCAACCCTAAATCGTAAATATTTACAGGTATTTCCGGATCGTAAACACCTTTTAGGGTTTTTACAATGTCGGTTTGGATTTCCAGTTCGTCGCGCATAATACTTTTTTAAAAGTAACAACTATGGTTTAATAAGGTTTAACCCGCCCCTTCGGTTTTCGACTTAAAGGCGAGGGCATACATACGCATTTGCTTAACCATGGCTACCAGCCCGTTACTGCGGGTTGGCGAAAGGTTTTCCTTTAAGCCAATTTTGTCGATAAAGTAAAGGTCAGTGTTAAGGATTTCATCGGGTGTTCGCCCCGATAGAACTTTAATGAGCAACGATACAATTCCTTTGGTGATAATGGCATCGCTATCGGCGGTGAAATAGACCTTTCCGTCGCGCAGTTCGGCATCGAGCCAAACCTTGCTTTGGCAGCCCTGTATGAGGTATTGCTCGGTTCGCTTCCGCTCATCAATTGGGGGCAAGTCCTTACCATATTCAATTAGCTGCTGGTAGCGATCCATCCAGTCGTCGAAAACGCTGAATTCCTCAACTATTGCGTCCTGAATTTCGTTAATTGACATTTCTATTTTTTTAGCAAATATAAGCAGTTTCCTCATTAGAAAGAAAAACAGCAAGGCGTTAATGCCTTGCTGTTAGGGGTAAAGTCCGAAAATATTTTTTAGTTAATCTCAACCAATTCAATGGGAATACGAAGCGCCATGCTTAAATCCTTTCCCCATTCCTTCATATCCAAGTCTTCGTTTTCGTAATGGCAAATAACTCTAACCGGCAAGCCTTTGAGATGAAGTTCCTCAAGGTTTTTTAAGAGTTTTCCAAGGTGATACTCGGAACAACCATTTATGAAAGTAAGGTAAAACTCTATTGTAATGGATTGTGGGTTAAAGATTGTAATGTAGTTTTGGACCCATCGTTGAACAGGGGATAAAAACGATTGAGGATCGCTGGGGATAAGATTACCCACCATCATAATACGCCCGGAACTCTTTTCGCATTTAATTTCAGGGGTTTCGGTTGTTGCCGGAATAAATAAATCAACTAATTCAGTAATTTTCTCCTCGTTAACCATCGCTTCCATAAATATTAAGAATCAACCCGACAAATGTAAAAAAAAGT
>LUYY01000315.1 GCA_001603415.1 Bacteroidales bacterium Bact_07
AATTGATATACAGTATAAATAAATATATGTTAACACATACTTGATGTATCAATATTATCTTCGACTGTTTGATTTTTGATAAATGTTTTGCGTTGAAAGGGGTGTTTACATATGTAAACTCGTGCTATGTGTTCAAATTATTGTAGGGAAGATTAATTTTGAAGAATTTGATGGCATGAATTTGATGTAAAATCAAATTTTTGTCAGTTATATTGCGAGAAGGGAAAAGAAGTAAAGTTATTTAACATAATTAAAGCCCAAATAAAACAAAAAAGGCAAGCAGATAACCTATAAGCCGGGTTCTGTATGCTTTTTTATGCACTCCTATCATTTCTCTGGGATTGTGGTCACCCACAACCTCAAGCGACCTACCCCCTTCGACTCCTGACTAGCAGGAACAGGACGGGCAGCCCTGCTTCGGATGAAGTCGAAGTATACATGGTCTTGCAGCCCATAAGGTGCACGGCATCCCATATCGCTATGAGACCCGGTGAGCTCTTACCTCACCTTTTCACCCTTACCCAGCCAAAGGCGTGGCGGTAATTTTCTGTTGCACTACTATGTCCTTGCGGACATCTTCCCGTTAGGAAGTATGGTGCCCTATGCTGCCCGGACTTTCCTCACCGGTATTGCACGGCGCGACAGGACGGTTATCTGCTAGCCTATTTATTTCAAACAACTCTACTCCTTTATACTACTTTAGAAATACCATTGTTGCACCAAAGCCATACTCTTTAAACGAAGCATCCTGATACCTAAGTTTAGGGTACTTGCTACTTAACAATTTGGTAATCTCGTACTTCAACTTTCCATTTCCTACACCATGAATAAAAACGATACGTTTAGAAGTAGAACTTTTTAGTCCACCCTCAAGGGCTGTCTCAAAACGAGCCAGCTGAATCTTAAGGATTTCTCCAGGTGTTAAATCCTTCCAGTCATCAATTAGCTCATGGATATGAAGGTCAACCTCTTCAATTTCAGAATCTGGTTTCCGAGCCTCTTTTGCTGGTGTTGGCTTTTCCTTTTGCTTAATAGCCTCGGAAATGGCCTTGTCGGTTAAATGACGAATTAGTAACTCACGTTTAGTGCTAGCAATAGATATGATATATGCATTGGAATCAAAAAAATCGTTGGGTAAAAAGTTGCCCTTCTTATAGAGCTTAATTGGGTCAATTTCAATATCGTAGTATTCGGGTTGAAAGGGTTTAAAAGGAATATTCTTATAGTAAATGGCTTGAAGGTTTAGCGATATCAATTGGCTAACCTCATCCGGTGCTAACCTTTTAACAAGTATCTTTGTGTTTGGTTGCAGGGTTCCTGAACTAATAGGGCTAAGACTTTCGTCAACAACCTTTGACAATACAAAGAATATTCTGTATGAGCTATCGTTAACTAAGAACAAATCAAAATTTGACTGCTGCAAAGCGTTGGGGTTCGAAGGGACAAAAGCTATATCGAATGAAATTTCATCACCTAAACTATCGGTGGACTCAACCCCTTTCTCAATGTCCCTACTTTCGTTTAGTTTTGCCTTTTTTTTCTGAGTAGGTGCTGATGTCTCTTTCTCCTGGGCAGGCTTGCTTTGTAAAAGTTGATCGGCAGCGGGTTCAACTACAACCAGTTCAGAAATAAGAGCAGGCATCTCAAACCCATCGTAGGTTTTGACTAAAGCCGTGCGCTTGTCGATAATTCTAATAACCTCACCCCCACCAACATCGTTTAAAAAACGAACCTTGCATCCTACCGTTACATTCATAGTAATTGACCCTCAGTTTATTGAAAAATCCATTTAACCGGCAAAATTAATTAATTTTGTGGCCTTATTATCAGAAAGTGGCAAAAAGAAAATGGAAGTTAAGAAAATAAGCATAACCGAATTCGATTACGAGCTGCCCGATTCAAGTATAGCCAAGCATCCGCTGGTTGAAAGGGATCACTCCAAATTACTTATTTACAAGAACGGTGAGATTAAGAACGATTACTTTTACAACATAGCCCAATACCTTTTGCCTAAAAGCATGCTTATACTGAACAACACAAAAGTAGTGAGGGCACGATTGAAATTCAGGAAAGAAAGTGGCGCAACAATAGAAGTTTTCTTAATTGAACCCATCAGACCCAACGATTACTCGCTATCGTTTTCCAGTAAAGGCAATGTGGTTTGGAAGTGCATCGTAGGCAACCTAAAACGATGGAAACATGGCGATCTTCAAATGACGATACCCAGTAAAGGAGGAACGCTAACAGCCCGACAACATAACAGGCTAAACGAAGGGGTTGAAGTGGAATTCTTGTGGGATAATAGCTCCTTATCGTTTGCTGAAATTGTTGACAGATGCGGTATTGTGCCTATTCCGCCATACCTCAATAGAGAAAGTGAAGATATAGATAGCTACCGCTATCAAACCATATATGCTGAACCCGAAGGATCAGTAGCCGCTCCCACTGCGGGACTTCACTTTACCCCACGAGTTTTTGACTGCTTAAGTAAGATAGAAATTAAACCTGACTACATAACTCTACACGTTGGCGCCGGAACCTTTAAACCGGTAACGTCCGATACCATTGAGAGCCACGAAATGCATACTGAGCATTTCTTTGTCGGCATCGATTTAGTAAAAAAACTCTATAACAACAATGAGTCGGTGGTGTGTGTTGGAACAACCACCCTACGAACCATGGAATCGATATACTGGCTTGGGGTAAAGGTGATGCAAGGAAAACAAAACGGCAACTTTAACGTTTCGCAATGGGAACCCTATGAACTTGACAAACATATAGAAGCAAAGGAAGCCTATAAAGCACTATATGATTACATGAAAGTTAATGGCATTGGAACACTATCAGCATCAACTCAAATAATTATTGCCCCCGGATACGAAATAAAGACCTGCGATGCCCTTGTTACCAATTTTCATCAACCCCGCTCTACCCTGCTTTTGCTTGTTGCCGCAGCAATTGGAAACGATTGGAAAAAGGCATACAAATATGCACTGGACAATAGCTTCAGGTTTTTGAGCTACGGCGATAGCAATCTGCTATTTGTAAACAAAACATTTTAAAATGGGATTTTTACCCACATCGGTAAAGGAGATAAAGGCTTTGGGCTGGGAACAGCCCGATATAATTATATTTACAGGTGATGCCTATGTTGACCACCCGGCATTTGGAGCAGCAGTTATAGGAAGGGTTTTGGAAAGCGAAGGCTTTAAGGTAGCCATTGTCCCCCAACCAAACTGGCGCGATGATTTGCGCGATTTCAAAAAACTTGGTGAACCCCGACTTTTTTTTGCTGTAACTGCCGGAAACATGGACTCGATGGTTAACCATTATACAGCAGCCAAAAGGTTGCGCAGCGATGATGCCTATACCCCCGATGGAAAAGCTGGTTTTAGGCCTGATTATGCAACAGTTATTTATTCACAGATTCTTAAAAAACTCTTTCCGAATATACCTATAGTGATAGGTGGAGTTGAAGCCTCGCTTCGGCGATTGACACACTACGACTACTGGTCAGACACCCTGAAACCAAGTATTTTGGCAGAAAGCACTGCTGATATTCTTGTTTATGGCATGGGTGAAAAGGTAATTACTGAAATTGCCAGAAAGTTTGATGAAGGGTTGCCCTTGGAATCGTTACGAGCAATACCTCAGGTTGTTTACATAGATGAAAATGTTCAAAAGTACAAACGAAGCGCAGATGCCATTATATTAAACTCATACGAGGATTGTAAAACTGATAAATTCAAGTTTGCACAAAACTTTAAGGTAATAGAAGAAGAATCGAATAGAATAAACAGCAAAATTCTTGTAGAACCTATTGAAGATAGATGCATTGTAGTAAATCCACCATTTAAACCTGCCACAACCAATGAAATAGATAGGTGGTATGACTTGCCCTATACCAGACTACCCCATCCCCGGTACAAGGGTAAAACCATTCCCGCATGGGAGATGATAAAATTCTCCGTGAATATTCATCGCGGGTGCTTTGGGGGATGTAGTTTCTGCACTATATCAGCACATCAAGGGCGATTTATCTCGTCGCGATCAGAACAATCGATTTTAAAAGAGATAGAAGAGATTAAGGGTATGCCAGGTTTTGCGGGTTATTTGAGCGATTTAGGTGGGCCATCGGCCAACATGTACGGAATGACTCCCAATGATTATAACCTATGTGCCAGGTGCAAACGACCATCGTGTATCTATCCCAATATCTGCAAAAATTTAAATTCGAGTCATGAACGAATAAATAATCTATATAGCCAAGTTCGTAAGGTGAAAGGTATAAAAAAAGCGTTTGTTGGCAGTGGTATTCGCTACGATTTATTTATAAACCGGAAGGAAAGCAAACCAGAAAGGGAGTATTTTGAGAATTTGTTCCTTTACCACGTATCGGGGCGGTTAAAGGTTGCACCCGAACACACATCTGAAAAAGTTCTAAAAATGATGCGAAAACCGCCGTTTGAGCTATTTAAGCAACTCAAGCTTTGGTTTGATGCGCTAAATGAAAAATTTGGCCTAAAACAGCAGTTAATTCCTTATTTTATCTCGAGTCATCCCGGATCGACAGAGGAAGACATGAAACAGCTGGCCGATGAAACCCGAAAGTTAAATTTCAAGCTTGAGCAGGTTCAGGATTTTACTCCCACACCCATGACCCTAGCATCAACCATATACTATACCGGAATTAATCCTTATACTGGGGAGAAGGTATATGTAGCCCGGAGCGTTGAAGAGAAACGCAAGCAGCAAAGCTATTTCTTCTGGTATAAGAACGAAAGTAAAGCCCCTTTAGCACAAAATAAAAAGCGGCTTCCCAAAAGGAAGCCGCCTATAAAGTAAAAGATTGATTTAATTACAACGAAGTGCTGATTAGGAATACAGCAGCCAGCGAAATAATAGCATAAAGTTCAGGAAATACCGCAAGGATAAGGGTATTCACAAACACCTTATGTCCATTACCAATGGCAGTAATACCGTTTGCACAAACCTGTCCCTGACGAATTGCCGAGAAAAGGCCTACAAAACCCATGGCCAAGCCAGCACCAAATATAGCAGCAGCTTGTGCCCAAGTGATTTCAGGAACAAGGAATTTTTTGAGCATAAAGTAACCAGTAAAACCGTAAAGCCCCTGTGTACCAGCAAGAGCACTAAGAACAAGGAAGTTACCGAATGCTCCTGGTTCTTTCTTCAATGCTCCAACCGAGGCGTTACCAGCGATAGTAACACCATAAGAACTTCCAACACCGGATAGGATAATCATTATCCCAATTCCTAAGTAAGCAAAAATGATTGGTTCCATAG
>LUYY01000052.1 GCA_001603415.1 Bacteroidales bacterium Bact_07
TTTTAGATCGGTTGTAATTTCTTACTCAACAAGGCTTATGAGCTGTTCCTTGTTAAGCAAAATCATTGGATTATTGGTGTTTACAAATTCGTGGGCAAGGTTTTCCTTATGGGCTTGCAGCTTTACAATTTTTTCCTCCACCGTGTTGCGTGTAATAAAACGGTAAACGAACACGCTCTTGGTTTGGCCTATTCGGTGGGCACGCGATGCGGCCTGCATTTCGGCTGCAGGGTTCCACCAGGGGTCCAGAATGAAAATGTAATCGGCAGCGGTTAGGTTTAGTCCAACACCACCTGCTTTCAGCGATATCAAAAAAATCTTTTTTTCAGGATTGTTCTGGAACTCCTCTACCACATCGCTTCTATCGGTGGTTGATCCGGTTAGCATTTCATAGCCAATTCCAGCGCTTTGTAGGTATGCTTCAACCTGAACCAAGTGCTTAACGAACGACGAGAAGATGAGTATTTTATGATTTTCGGCTATAACACTCTCTATCATCTGGGTAACCTCCTCAAACTTACCCGACGATAAATTGGGATATTCATCGAGCATGGCAGGATGGTTGGCAAGTTGGCGCAGCCGGGTGAGCGCCGCAAGAACATTGATGGTAGTTGAATCGGGTTTATTTTGTTCGAGTGAATCGAGTATCAACCTTCGGGCTTTTGATTTTTCTGCTTCGTAGGCCTTGCTTTGCTCATCGGTCATTTCGCAGTAAACGATTTGCTCCGTAATGGGCGGGAGTTCCTTGGCCACTTGCTCCTTGGTGCGGCGCAGGATAAGGGGTTCAATGAGTTTTTTTAGCTGTTTTTGTTTTTCCGCATCATACTTGCGTTCAATGGGAATGGCAAATTCCTCACGGAATACCTTTAGCCCGCCTAACATCCCTCGGTTAAGGAAGTTCATTTGCGACCACAGGTCGAACAGGTTGTTTTCAATGGGCGTTCCGCTTAGACAAAGATTTTTCTTTGTTTTAAGCAGCAGAACACACCTGTAGATTTTTGATGCCGGATTTTTAATGGTCTGGCTTTCGTCCAGAACCACATAGCGGAATACGAAGTCTTTAAAGATGTCGATGTCGTTCCGAATGGTTCCATATGATGTTATTACCACATGGTTTTGAAGGAACATCTTATGGCTTTTGTCGCGTTGGGTGCCATGGTAAATGCCTACTTTAACCCTTGGTGCAAATTTTTCGAACTCCTTTTGCCAGTTATACATAATGGAAGTAGGGGTAATCACCAAGGAGCATTGTCCTTCACCAGTTTTGAACTCATTGGCCTCAAGTTCAGAAAGCAAAAGAGTTATGGTTTGAAGGGTTTTACCAAGTCCCATATCGTCGGCAAGGCAGCCATTAAGGCCGTTTTCCACTAGTGTTTTCAGCCATGCAAAACCAATGGTTTGGTAATCGCGGAGTGTTGCCTGTAGGGTAGTGGGGAGGCTAATGCCTTTAGCAGTGATGTTTTTTAGTTTATCGGTAAAATTCGATATGCTATCTGTTTCCAAACCACTACCGGTAAGAATTGCGGCCGAAGCCTTAGATAGCTTAATGCTTTTGCCATCTTCCCTGCCAAGCATGAGTACAGTCCGATACTTGGCAAACCATTCTTCAGGTAAAATAAAGATTTGTCCGTTGGGAAGAGTGTATTCACGTATGTTCTTAACTATGTGCTTGCGGAAGTAAACAAAAGGTATATCGAATTCGCCAATGCGAACCATGCCGTAGAGGTCGAACCAGTCGATGCTTTCTGTTAGCTTAAGCTTGAGTTCAAAGTCACTAATGAAATAGTTGGTTTGCCTGAACTTTTGTTGAATTTCGAAACCTTCGTCTTGCAGTAGCTTGTAGTTGCTGTTCAACCACTCAATCACCATGTAGTGGTCAAACTCATTGTTTGCAGGGTTACCCGGAAAATATTCGTTCTCACCAACCTTGTTAAGATGCCAAACCTTTGTGAGTTGCTGCCTGATTTTATCTTCCTTTTCAGAGTTGCGGGTTAGTCGGGTAAAGGTGTAGGAATTACCCCTGTGCGATAGCTTTACCTCATTAACGGCAGGTGTGTTGGCTGATATTAACTTGTTGCCATACTGGAAGCTGAGCGTAAGGCAAGCGCCGCCAGCTAACCGTTCATCCAGAATCAGTATTGGTTTTGGCCTATTTTTTTGCTCGGTAACCTCAAAGCCAATTGCCTCAACGGAATTATTCCTAACGGCATTCAGCACAAAGGTTTCCATGTATTTTTGAACTGATTGCTGGGGTATTGTAACAAATTCCTTGGTCATGTATGGCACAAACTTCCGACCGTCGATTCCTTCTACCTTGTATATTCCGTTCGATACGCGAATAAGACATGGCTCAACCGTTAGTAACTCAAAATTGCCAGGGATTAAAGTCAAAATTTTTGAGCCATGCTGAACTTTTAGGGAGTACTTAATGCCATTCTCATCGAGTTCAAACCTGAAAATTGGTGATGCAACATCGGAATGAAATGTAACCTGTTTTTCCTTGTATAGGCTATTGGCATTACGTTCTCTAATAAAAATCGGGATATTTGCCGAAGCAGCCTTTTCAATGGCCTTACATATTCTTCGGTCGATGTAATTCCGTATGTAGCTGTTTAGGTTTTCGTCGTTCTGAACCTTTTGCAAAAGTTCGTTGAAGGTTTTTGCTTCGCGGCCGAAAAGCTTAAGTAGGCTTTTCTCTGAGATTTCCTGTACGTTCCGTAATATTTCCGATTGGTCAATGGTTATTCTATCGGAATGGATAACGGCTGAATCAACAATTACATTCTTTTCAATTTTATAGGTATCGTCGCTGATTGGACTGATAAGATAAGCTCCTGCTACCAAACCCAATTCCCTGTGCCTATGCAAAGCAATTGCAAAGATGTATTGTGTATCAGTTGAATCCATTTAGGCTATTTTACTGCAATTTTAACAAAAATATGTATAGGTTAATGTTTTTTATGCATCTATTTTTACTTTCTTGGTTTTAAAACAGTATTGGGCATAGGGTTTGAATTGATTGATTTATGTATTTTTGTATTTTGTAATTTGTTCCGATGTTGCACTAAAACTATGTTTGTTTCAAAATAAACCATTGACAATGATAAAAAGAATACTTGCGTTACTAACCCTGCTTTCCGTTTCAACTTTTTTGTTTTCCCAGGAAGTTCAGGTTAAAATTTCCAAGGACAAGGTTAGGGTTGATGGTAAAACCTACTATGTGCATATTGTTCAAACCGGCGAAACCCTTTACTCCATAAGCAAAGCATACGGTGTAAACCAGTCCGATATTGCGATTAGCAACCCCGATATTTACGCTGGTTTAAAGGTGGGACAAGCCTTAAAAATACCTGTAAGCATAAAGGAAACCCAATCCGACGAAGACTATATCTATCACATTGTTAAACGGAAAGAAACACTTTTTGGCATTTCAAGAATGTATAATGTGAGCATGGAAGATATTATCCGCTTAAACCCTGAGGTTAAAGAAGGATTAAAATTAAGCCAAACGCTGCGGATTCCCAAAAAACCAATAGCCGATATTGAGCAGCAACCTGCTGTTGATTCAGTAGAGTTCATTCTACACGAAGTGCAACCCCGCGAAGGGTTATTTGCAATTTCACGCAAGTATGGCGTTTCGCCTAAAGAAATTGAATACTACAATTACGAATTGATTAAGGATGGGCTAAAACTTGGAACTACCCTTCGCATTCCCAAACCCAAAGTTAAACCTGTTGCCGAGACTACCGATGTTAAGGCCGAAAACGAAATGCAGGTAAAAGTGTCTCCCTGCGAGAAGTCCTACAATTACGATGGCCATCCCTTTAATGTGGCATTACTGTTACCTTTTACACAAACCGGTAATCAGGCACAAACCCTTGTTGAAGATGTTGACCAAAAAGATGTTCAAGACCCCACAGGGCAATTAACTCAAATCACACAGGTTTCCCTTGAATTCTACGAGGGCTTTCTTCTTGCTCTTGATACCCTGAAAAAAATGGGAATTTCAGTTAATCTGAATGTGCGCGATACCAAACGTTCCTCGCATGAAGTTGTCAAAATTATTGAGAGCAAGGATTTTGCAAAATCCGATTTGGTAATTGGCCCCTATATCTACGAGGAAATTAAACCGGTGGCTGAGTTTGCCGCTAAAAATAATATCAATTTTGTTTCACCTATTTACAGCAATAAAGAGGGTTTAGCCGACAAACAGAATGTGATTTCGGTAAGCCAAAGCCTTCAAAACCAGCTGGAAATTTTTGCAAAGAACCTGAAGGTTGACCCAAATAAGAATTACCTGGTGATATACGACTCAACAATTTGGTATTCGCCTGGGCTTAAGCATTTCGATTCGTTGATAACCCAAAAGTTCACCCATGCTGGGGTGGCATTCTCAAAGTATAATCACAAAACAGCAGCATACAGTTCGGTTGATGTTCAGGAACGGTTGCTTAAAATGCTCAAACGCGATACCGTTAACGTTGTTATTGTCCCATCCGACGATGAGCCATTTACTGCTGAGATACTGGGTAATTTGTATGCTGTTAAGTCATACTACAACCTGAACACTGAGGTTTATGGTCCATCGCGCTGGCGTAAGCTCAAGAACCTTCCACCTGATTACCTTTTTGCATTGAATACCCATGTTTTCTCGCCTTTCTATGTCGATTACTCCCAAAAAGATGTGAAGAATTTTGTTGAGAAATACCGGGAGCAATTCCGCTCGGAGCCAACTCAATTTTCATTCCTAGGTTATGATGTGGCCTTTTACTTTATCAGTGCCCTAAAAGAATTTGGTCCCAGCTTGACTCCCTGCCTTTCGACTTTTAGTTTAAGAACACTCCAAACCAATTTCAAGTTCAACATTACCAAAGAGGGGTACGAGTTGAACTCAAATCAGTTTATCATAAGGTATGCCCCCGATTTTACCATTTCGTGTAACTGTTATTAGTCATATTAAATTCGCTTATCATGAATTATCGTTTTAATTCCGAAAGTACCCGTTTAGTTAACGTTGAAGGTTGGCTATCGGTAATTATTAACACTTTACTGTTTGCTTTAAAGTATTGGGCAGGTTTAGTAACCGGTTCCTTGGCTCTAATTGCCGATGCCTGGCATACCCTTTCCGATTCAATCAGCTCAATAGTTTTGCTGGTTGGCATGAAGTATTCCCAAAAACCTGCCGATAAGGATCATCCTTTTGGACATGGACGTTCTGAACTTGTGGTTTCTTTGCTAATTGGCGCACTGCTTGCTTTTGTGGCATTTTATTTTGCCTCGGAAGGTATATCTAAACTCCGCGGAAGGGTAGGTACCAATTATGGGACTGTTGCAATAGTAGTCACAATCACTTCGATACTTGTAAAAGAAGGACTTGCTCAGGTTGCTTTTTATATTGGCAAACGGACTGGTTCAATTTCGGTTTCTGCCGATGGGTGGCACCATCGCAGCGATGCCCTTTCATCGGTTATTGTGCTTGTGGGTATTTTTGTAGGCAAGTACTTTTGGTGGATCGACGGGGTTTTGAGTATCATTGTTGCATTGCTCATTCTTTACTCTGGCATAAAGGTTATTGCCGATAGTGCAGTGGTTATACTTGGTGAAGTGCCTACCGATGAACTGGTTGCGAAAGTTAATGAGATTGTTTTAAAGCAAGGGTACGATACGATGGAACCCCATCACTTTCATATCCATAACTACATTATGCATCAAGAGTTAACCTTTCATGTCAGGCTCCCCAATCAAATGACAATTGAAGAGGCGCATAGAATTATCTCATCCATTGAAGATGCAGTTCGATTGGAACTTGGTATTGACGCTACTATTCACATTGAACCCAAACAAACCGATAAGCATTGCAAGCATATCGATTGATTAACCGCGCAAATTCAAATCAACCTTACACTAAATTTTCCATTAGTAAAAAACTTTTCCGAATTATTGTACTCATTTGGATTTACCTTTTATTAAAGCAAGTACAATTTCGCTCCATGTTACCCTTAAAATCCAGCTTATGATGCAAAACATACCAAAAAAAACGTTTGCATAAGCTAAAATATTTACATTTGCTAATAATTATCGGTTTGCAAATTGTTTAATAAAAAATTACCGGAAATGATTGATTTGTCGCAGTACGGTATCAATTCCGTTAAGGAGTTGTACTATAATCCATCGTACGATTTACTCTATGAGCACGAAATCGACCCCAAACTCGAGGGGTTTGAACGTGGTATTGTAACAAAACTTGGTGCTGTAAATGTTGATACCGGAATATTTACAGGGCGTTCGCCAAAAGATAAATACGTTGTGCGTGAACCAAATACCGAAAAGGATGTTTGGTGGGCAGAACCTGGCAAAAAAGGTTCCGACAACAAGCCAATATCCCAGGAGGTATGGGAAAAGCTTAGGGAGGTAAGCGTTAAACAGCTTAATGGTAAAAAGCTCTACGTAGTTGATGCCTACGCTGGAGCCAATGAGGATACCCGTCTTAGCGTTCGTTTTATTATGGAGGTGGCTTGGCAAGCCCATTTTGTTAAGAATATGTTTATTCGTCCAACCGACGAGGAACTCAAGAACTTTAAGCCCGACTTTGTGGTACTGGTTGCCTCTAAAACAACCAACCCTTACTGGAAGGAACAAAACCTAAACAGCGAGGTTTATGTTGCGTTCCACCTTACTGAACGCATGGCCCTTATCGGTGGCACCTGGTATGGTGGTGAGATGAAAAAGGGTATTTTCTCTGTCATGAATTTTTACCTACCCCTCAAGGGAATTGCCTCAATGCATTGCAGTGCCAATGTTGGTAAAGCAGGCGATGTGGCTATCTTCTTCGGACTATCGGGTACCGGTAAAACTACCCTTTCGGCCGATCCCAATCGAGCTTTGATTGGTGATGATGAGCACGGTTGGGACGATTCCGGTGTGTTTAATTTCGAAGGTGGCTGCTACGCCAAGTGTATCGACCTTGACCCACAAAAGGAACCCGACATCTATGCCGCTATCCGTCGTGATGCTTTACTCGAAAATCTCGATGTGGATGCCGAGGGCAATATCGATTTTCATTCGAAACGTAAAACTGAGAATACCAGGGTATCGTACCCCATTTACCATATCAAGAATATTGTTAAACCCGTCTCGCGTGCTGGTCATGCTAAAAATGTGATATTCCTCACAGCTGATGCTTTTGGAGTTCTACCACCGGTATCAAAGCTAACGCCCAATCAAACCCAGTACCATTTCTTAAGCGGGTTTACAGCAAAACTCGCTGGAACCGAAAGGGGAGTGCTTGAACCTCAACCTACCTTTAGTAGTTGCTTTGGTCAGGCATTTCTTATGCTTCATCCAACGGTTTATGCCCGTGAGCTTGTTAAAAAGATGCAGGAGCATGGTTCCAAAGCATACCTTGTTAATACCGGTTGGATAGGCGGAGCCTATGGCGTTGGCCGTAGAATTGATTTGCCATCAACCCGTGCCATCATCAATGCCATTCTCGATGGCAGTCTCGATAATGCTGAGTTTGATATTTTACCAATTTTCAATTTGCAAATTCCCAAGTCCTTACCCGGTGTCGATGCCAAATTGTTGAACCCTCGTAACCATTGGGCTAAACCTGAGGAGTGGGATATCGCTGCTCGCAATCTAGCCCAAAAGTTCATCGATAACTTTAAAACCTTTACCGATAATGAGTGGGGTAAACGACTGATTGCTGCTGGCCCTCAGCTATAATTGGATTTTGGATTATTCAACATGAAAATCCTAAATATAAATGGCTACCCTGTTGGTAGCCATTCTTTTTTCCTGTCTAGTATTCTACATGGTTTGTAGGAAATGCATAACGTTTTTTTCAATCCTATTCAAAATATCCTCATCGCTATGTGCCTTATGGAACCTGTCGCCGGTAATTTTTTCGTACAGTTCGATGTAGCGGTTCGAGACTTGCTCAATAAAATCAGAAGTCATATCGGGTACTTTTTGTCCATCCTTGCCCTGAAAACCATTGGCCATTAACCATTCGCGAACAAATTCCTTTGAGAGCTGGCGTTGCTCCTCACCCTTATCGAGCCGTTCTTTATATCCTTCGAGGTAGAAGTAACGCGATGAGTCGGGGGTGTGGATTTCGTCGATCAGGTATATCTGACCATCCTTTTTCCCAAACTCGTATTTGGTATCTACCAGTATTAGTCCCATTTTTTCAGCCATCTGTGTGCCACGCTCAAATAGTGCCAGAGCATATTTTTCAAGTAGATAGTAATCGGCTTCGTTAACAATACCCTTGGCTATTATCTCTTCACGCGATATATCTTCATCGTGGCCCTCTTCGGCTTTGGTGGTTGGGGTGATAATAGGTTTCGGAAACTTTTGATGCTCACGCATCCCCTCGGGAAGCAGAACACCGCAAAGCGATCGTTTTCCTGATTTATACTCGCGCCAAGCATGACCTGTCAGGTAGCCGCGTACAACCATTTCAACCTTGAAGGGCTCGCATAAATGTCCAACAGTTACCATGGGGTCGGGCGAGGCGATTTTCCAGTTGGGAACAATATCGGCCGTAGCATCCAGAAACTTGTTGGCTATTTGGTTGAGCACTTGGCCTTTATAGGGTATTCCTTTGGGTAGAATAACATCAAAGGCCGATATTCTATCGGTTACAACCATTACCAGAAATTGGTTGTTGATGTTGTACACATCGCGTACCTTTCCGTGGTAAACTGAAACCTGTCCGGGGAATTTGAAATCGGTGCGGGTGATTGCTTTCATACTTGTTGACTATTTGGTTTGCTTATTATCACTTTTCGCATCGTTTTGCTTGTCGGGTTTCCCCGAGGCCTCCTCAAATGCGTTCACAATGTATTTTACCAGTTTGTGGCGAATGATATCACGGGTGTCAAAATAGATTATGGCTATGTCCTTAATTCCATCAAGTAGCTTAATGGCTTTAATCAAACCGGAATCGTCCTTATTGGGTAAGTCTATTTGGGTGATATCGCCGGTTACTATGAACTTAGCATTGCTTCCCATGCGGGTAAGGAACATTTTAAGCTGGCTTAGGGTTGTGTTCTGGGCTTCGTCAAGTATTACAAAGGCGTTGTCGAGCGTACGACCACGCATGTAGGCAAGGGGTGCAATTTGAACGGTGCCATCTTCCATAAATTCCTGCAATTTTTTTGGGGGGATCATATCGTGAAGGGCATCATAAAGGGGTTGTAGGTAGGGATCCAGTTTTTCCTTCATGTCACCCGGTAAAAAGCCTAAGCGTTCACCGGCTTCAACGGCAGGGCGTGTTAAAATGATGCGTTTAACCTCTTTGTTACGTAGCGCCCTTACAGCCAAAGCAATGGCCGTGTAAGTTTTTCCCGATCCTGCGGGCCCAATGGCAAAAATAAGGTCGTTGCTTTCGTACATCTCAACCAGCTTACGCTGATTTATTGTTCGGGCCTTTACAATTTTACCGTGATTACCGTAAACCAACACATCGGATATATCTTCCTCGGCCTTATCAATCGATTCAGGATTTTCCTGTAAAATATCTTTGATATTGGTTTCGCTCAAATACCCGTACTTGATGTGAAAATCAATCATGGCGTGAATCTTCTGATCCAGATCGTCAATCAGCGCTTCATCGC
The DNA here is from genome assembly GCA_001603415.1 of Bacteroidales bacterium Bact_07. Lineage (GTDB taxonomy): Bacteria > Bacteroidota > Bacteroidia > Bacteroidales > Tenuifilaceae > Tenuifilum. The sequence continues at coordinate 9,624 of LUYY01000052.1, forward strand.
CAACAGCCTTAATGATATTTCCGCGGCCTATGATTTTGAGTTTGGGGTAGTGATGGGTTATTAAGTCGAAACGAGTATTGTTCACCCCATATAGCACAAGGGGATCAATTCCTTCGATAATGATAGTTCTCTCGCCTGCCATCAACATTTATTGGGTTGTGTTTGCAAAGATAATTTAAAACCAGCCAAAGTTTATATCTAATAGTAGCTTTGATATCAAAAAATACTAACAGCTAAATGGTTAGTAAGTTTACTCAATGCAATGCAGGAATTATTAATTTTCTGGTTTACTTTTGTATTGAATTTGATATTGGATGGCTAAAACCGACACCCGATTTGTTACCCTTACTACCGATTGGGGCAACCAGGATTTCTACCTTGGCATGCTCTCCGGTAAACTTTATTCCATTTCACCCCAACTGCATCTGGTTGAACTAAGCCACAAGGTGCCACCTTTTAACTACCGGCATGCGGCATTCCTCATAAAACATTCTTTTCGGTTTTTTCCTGAGGGTTCCGTTCATATCTGCATGGTAAATAGCGATACATCGGACAATATGCGAATGCTGTTTTTCGAGTATCAAGGGCATTACTTTGTTGTTCCCGATAACGGAACTATTTCGTTAATTACCGATTTTCTGCCCGAGGTTATTCATGGTATTCCCGTTGATGAAGCCCGAAGTTTTGGTTCTTTGGATTCGGTTGCCATGGCTGTTGAGGCTTTACTCTCGGAGAACGGCTTGACCGATTTTGCCATTGAGGTATCGGGCATCAAAAGGTTCACGCCAATTCTGCCTGTCCCGGAAACCGACGGCCTTTCTGGTAGCGTTATCTATATCGACTCATACCTAAATGCCATAACCAATATCACTCGCGATGATTTTGAGACCATACGCAAATCGCGCAAGTACATAATCTACGTTCAAAGCTATTCCCATGGCATAAACAAACTGAGTAATTCCTATAAAGATGCTGAAAAGGGCGATTTGCTGGCACTTTTCAACTCCTTGGATTTGCTCGAGATTGCTGTCCGCGAGGGTTTTGCCGCTCAAATGTACAACCTCACAGTTGGCTCAAATATAATGGTTCGTTTTTACGACGAAGATAAATTATTACGGTGATGAATGACGAAAGCAGAAAGCAGCGTGCAAGTAACGATTTTAGGAGATTGCTCGAAATAATGGACGATTTGCGGGCCAAATGCCCTTGGGATAAGGAACAAACCTTCGATTCCATTCGCCCACTAACCATTGAGGAGACCTACGAACTATCGGAGGGAATACTGGAAAAGGATTACAATCTCATCAAAAAGGAGCTGGGCGATTTGCTACTCCATATCGTTTTCTACTCTAAAATAGCCGAGGAGGATAACCAGTTCGATATAGTGGATGTTATCAACTCGCTTTGCGAAAAGCTTATTTACCGACACCCTCACATCTATGGTGATGCTAAGGTTAATAATGCAAACCAAGTAATTGAGAACTGGGAGCAACTCAAAATCAAGGAAAAGGATGGCAATAAAACCGTCCTTTCGGGAGTACCAACTGCCTTGCCTGCGCTTATAAAGGCTAACCGCATTCAGGAAAAGGTTCGGGCTGTTGGGTTCGATTGGGATGAGCGCTCGCAGGTTTGGGATAAGGTTCAGGAAGAGCTCAATGAGCTTCGCCATGAGATTGAGGTTACCCAATCGCCCGATGATATTGAAAAGGAATTTGGCGATTTGCTTTTCTCGGTGGTGAATGCAGCACGACTTTACGGAGTGGACCCTGAAACCGCTTTGGAGCGAACAAACCGAAAATTTATGAAACGTTTTGCATACCTTGAACAAAAAACCATTAAACAAGGGCGCTCGCTTAAGGATATGACTCTCGATGAAATGAACGAGATTTGGGAAGAGGCTAAAAAGTTCGATTAACTTTCAAGAGTAATGTTTCTTTACCTTGTTCGCAAACTGTTTTATACCATTCTGGTGATTTTTGGCGTTGCCAGCCTGGTGTTTATCCTTTTTAATCTTATACCCGGCGACCCCGCTCGAATGGTACTTGGACAGCGCACCGATTCGCTTTCGGTTAAGGCAGCCCGTGCCGATTTAGGTCTTGACCTGCCGGTTTGGAAACAGTATTTTAAGTACCTAAACGATATTTCACCCATCTCAGTTCACAACCCATACAGCAAAAAAAGCTCTATTTACCTCGATACACTTGTTTATGGTAAACCCATATTACTTGGGGAAGTGGCGTCGAACCGAATGGTTGTATTTAAGAAACCTTACCTTCGCCGTTCCTACCAAAGCCGACAACCGGTATCGACAATAGTTTTATCAACTTTGCCCAATACGTTTTACCTTGCACTGGTGGCAATTATTTTTGCCACCGTAGTTGGCATTGCTATGGGCATTGTTGCTGCCATATACAAGGATAGCGTTGTGGATAGGTTACTTTTAGTAAACTCCGCGCTAGGCATGGCTTTGCCATCGTTTTTTGCAGCCATTCTAATTGGTTGGCTTTTTGCCATTGTTCTTGGGAACTTCACCGGACTTAGTTTAACCGGAAATCTTTGGGAGGTTGATGATTTTGGCGAAGGCATCCACCTAAAATGGCAAAATATCATTTTGCCTGCGCTTACACTGGGACTAAGGCCCCTTGGCGTAATCACTCAGCTAATGCGTAGCTCACTGCTCGAAACGTTAAGTCAGGACTATATCAGAACCGCTAAGGCAAAAGGACTCTCGAACCGTAAAGTTATTTTTAAGCATGCTTTGCGAAACTCGCTTAACCCTGTAGTTACTTCAATTTCGGGTTGGTTTGCCTCAATGATGGCCGGTGTAATTTTTGTAGAGTACATTTTTAGCTGGAAAGGGCTTGGTTACCTTATGGTTAATGCCCTAAACAGTTACGATGTACCTCTTGTGATTGGTTGCGTTTTAGCGGTTGCGGTTATTTTTAGCTTGGTAAACTTGCTGGTCGATATACTTTATGGTGTCCTTGACCCGCGGGTTCGCATTGGCTAATATCTCGAAATTTTGTTGTAAATTTGATACCGTAAGGATAATTACCATTTGATTGTTATTACAAAATTTAAATCGATTGCGATGAGAAGAAAAATTGTAGCTGGGAACTGGAAGATGAACACTTTGCCTTCCGAAGGTTTGGCGCTTGCCAAGGATGTTATTGCAAAATCGGGAGAGGTTTCGGGCGATGTTGAACTGGTAATAATACCACCTTTCACCCACCTAAGCGAGGTAACAAAGCTGGCAAGCGGGACACGGATTGCTGTTGGTGCTCAAAATTGTGCCCGTTGGCAATCGGGTGCATACACCGGCGAGGTTTCGGCTGCCATGCTTGGCGCAATGGGGGTTGATTATGTTATTATTGGCCATTCCGAACGACGCGAGTACTTTGGCGAAACCAATGCCCACCTTTACGAAAAGATTAAGCAAGCCCTTGCCAACAACCTAATGCCAATTTTTTGTTGTGGCGAAAAACTTGATGAACGTGAAGCTAACCGGCATTTTCAGGTTGTTCAGCAACAGGTTGAGGAGTCTCTTTTTGCCCTTGATGAGGGAAATATAAAGCAGGTTGTTATTGCTTACGAACCGGTTTGGGCAATTGGCACTGGTAGAACTGCTACTGCCGAGCAGGCTCAAGAAATGCATGCGCACATCCGCAAACTGCTTGCAAATAAGTTTGGTTCAGCCATTGCCGATTCTATCAGTATTTTATATGGTGGTAGTTGTAAACCATCGAACGCTGCTGAGATTTTTGCTAAACCCGATGTCGATGGCGGACTAATTGGTGGTGCTTCACTGGTGGCAGCCGACTTTATTGCTATTGCAAAATCGTTCTAAGATGAGTTATACCGAACTCAAAGTAAAAATCAAACCATATACTGCCGAAACGGCTGAAATTCTCATTGCCCAACTTGCCGAGTTGGGCTTTGAGAGTTTCATGGAGAGCGAGCCTAACCTACTGGCTTACATTAATACCACTACTTTAAAAACATTACCTGTCGATTTTATTGGCTTAGTTGGGTTGCCCGAAGGTGTAATCATCGATTATGAGCTGAATGCTATTGCCGATAAAAACTGGAACGAGGTTTGGGAGTCGAACTTTGAGCCAATTATAGTTGATAACAGGTGTTTGGTAAAAGCATCGTTCCATGCCGATACACCTAAAACCGACTACGAGATATTAATCGACCCAAAGATGTCGTTTGGAACCGGCCACCATCAAACCACCCATTTAATGATTTCCGCATTACTCAACCATCAGGTTGAAGGGCTTACCGTTCTCGATATGGGCTGTGGAACCGGCGTGCTTGCCATTTTGGCTGAAATGCGTGGTGCTCAAAGCGTTGTGGCTATCGATAACGACGAGTGGGCATACCGCAATACGCTCGAAAATATTGCCAATAACAATTGCAAACGAATTACTGCCCATTTGGGCGATGCGGCCTTGCTTAAAGGGATGTCGTTTGATGTTATTCTTGCCAATATCAACCTAAATATCCTTTTGGCCGATGTGAATGCCTATGTAAATAGTCTTAAATCGGGCGGAACCATTTTCATGAGTGGTATTTTAAAGGATGATGTTGAAACACTTAAAATTGCTGCCGAAAAGGCGGGCCTATCGTTCAACAAGGTCGATTACAGGGATAGTTGGGCTATGGTTGCTTTCCGAAAGTAGTTTCTAATTTTATAGCGCAAAGCCAATGGCTAAAAAAGATGCATACAGAAAAATCTCGTTAATTGTTTTGCTTTTCGTTTCATTTGCATTTAGCCTTTTATATGCAGTATTTTTTAGCCAAGACAAAAAGTTTTCCGGTCAAATCCCGCTTTTTCCGGCTGAGCTTACATCGCTTATCAGCGATGATGCAAAGAGTAAAGAAGAGACTTTTTTAAAGGGATTCCCTGCATTCTGGCTTTCCGACACTATCGAAACCGAGAAAAAGGAGGCAATCATTAGCACAGCAAATCTTATAATCAACATACTCCCCGACGACAAAACCTATATACTCGATTATGTAAAGCTGATTGCCCGATTCTATAGGAATCAGTATGCCAAAAATCAATTCAATACTTGGTTCCAATACTTAACCAAGGAGTTAACCGAAGGAGCAATTAAAACCGATAACCTGCGAACGGTAATTCGTCTGACTGGTTCACTTGTCGATAGTTCCTATATCTCTTTAAATTCTTCCCATTCATGGAAAGTTTTTCCTACCAATACTTATACCTTTTCTCTAAAAAATGACGCTTTTGTGGTTGGTTTTCAAAACATCAGCCTTATCTGTAGGAATAATCGCAAGGATAGTATTTTCATTGGCGGCACATCGGGCAATTTTGATGTTATCAACCAGCAATGGGAAGGAAGAAACGGTAAGGTTACGTGGATTCGTTCAAAATTCGACGAATCAAAAATATATGTAGCGCTTAATAAGTATAGAGTTGATTTAAAAAAGAGTGAGTACGCAGCCGACTCTGTTTTACTTTACTATCCCGAATACTTCAAGAAACCCATACTCGGACGAATGGTCGATAAGGTTACCCCTATTTACCAGTCGGGAATAGTCGATTACCCTGAGTTTAACCCTTACCAGAAATGGTTTGAGGTCAAGAATATCTTTAAGGATATCGATTATTCGGGTAATTTTCGCATAAACGGCTCCAAACTGGTTGGTATTGGCCCCGATGGGAGTTTGGCTAAGGTTAGCATTTACCGAAAGGGTAAACCCTTTATGGTGGCCGAAGGCCGAATTGTTCTTATTGAGCAGTCGCGCTTAAGCGCCGATAAGGCTAAAGTTGTCTTCTACATCGATAAGGATTCCATTTACCATAACGGTTTATCGTTTGCATATCTTAATGCTAACAGAACGGTATTAGTAAACCCTACCGATAGGTTAACCACCCAAAGCCCTTTTTACAGCTCATACCACAAGATTAACCTATGGTCTAACCAGTTAACATGGAATATTGAAAAGGATGAAATTACCTTTGGGAGCAGTCTTGGTGCTTCCATTTCAAAGGCTGAGTTTGAATCCGAAAACTTTTTCAACCAGGATTTATTCGATAGCATGATGGATGCCAGCGAGTTCCATCCGGTACTTACCGTTTGGAACTACACCCGTAGGATTAAAAGTAACACCTTTTTGGCATCCGATTTGGCTGTGCATGTGCGCAGAGCCCCCGAGGACGTTAAAATAGCCATGATGCGTTTGGCTAAATTGGGATATGTGCTTTACAATTTTGAAACCGACGAGGTAACCATAACCGATAAGTTAAGGTATAATGTTCTTGCCCGTTTTGGCCGTACCGATTTTGATGTCATCAGGTTTCAATCCACTACTCCCGGTACACAGCCCAATGCTCGTCTCGATCTGAACAATCTAAATCTCGCCATCGAGGGCGTAAATTACATTTCCGTTAGTGACTCGCAAAACGTTTTCATATCACCCTATAAAAACAGCATTATTTTTCAGAAGAACAGGAATTTTGAGTTTGCAGGTAGGATAAGGGCAGGCTTATTCACCTTTTACGGTAAGGCTTTTAAGTTCGACTATTCCCAATTTAAAATCGAGTTGAATAAGGTTGATTCACTGGTTATCGATTACCAAACCGATTACCGCGATAATTATGGCCGACGTATTTTACAAGGGGTAGCCAATGCGCTTCACATTATTTCGGGTGATATCCTTATCGATAAACCTTACAATAAATCGGGGCGGGAGTATAACCCGCAGTACCCGATATTCAACTGTACAAGCAAATCGTACGTTTACTACGATGCTCCAAATATTTTTGGGGGTGTTTACAAACGCGACTCCTTCTACTTCGAAATTCAGCCTTTTGTTTATGAGAACATGGATAACTTTGAAAAGGCCGATATGAGTTTCAAAGGAGTACTTTACTCTGGAAATATACTTGCTCCAATTGAGGAAACCCTTCGGATACGTCCGGATAATTCCCTGGGGTTTATCACCACTACACCCCCTGAGGGAATGGCCGTTTACAAAGGGAAAGGTAGGGTTTACAATAAAATAGACCTGAGCAATCAGGGACTTTTTGTAAATGGCAGTACCGATTACATTACCTCAACCACACAATCCGATAAAATGATGCTTTTCCCCGATTCAATGGTTACTGTTTCAACAAACTTTGCCATTGCTAAAAGGGAAACGGGGATAGAGTTCCCAAATGTAAAAGGGGAAAAGCATACCATTAAATGGTTGCCTAAGGCCGATAAAATGTTTATTTCAAAAGGCGATAAACCTTTTGTGATGTTCGATAGCCTGGCAACTTTTAGCGGAAATTTATTACTTCAACCGCTTGGACTTACTGGAGGCGGTTTATTAAATATTCCCAATGGGCAACTTAATTCGTCTTTGTTTGATTACTCATTCAACTCATTTGCCTCCAACGAATCCTCACTCAAAATATTCAAAACCGCCACCGATAGTGTTGCTCTTGCAACAGCCAGGGTGAAAGCCACTGTCAATTTTGCGAATATGCTGGGTGAGTTTAACCGAGTTGATAAAAGTATTTTTGCCTCACTCGATGCCTTGAGGTATAGCACGTATCACGATCGCTTTAAGTGGGATCTTAAGGGGTACAAGGTTTATTTTGAAACCCCGCTGGTTCAGGACGATGTATTAGCCGGCAAGTTTAGGGTGAGTAATATGATCGATCGGGATAGCATCCCTAGGGGTAATTTATTTTATAGCACCAAGTACGACGAGGATTCGCTTTACTTCTTTTCACCCAAGGCAGTTTACAATACCCAACGAATTCATTTGTCAGCCGACAGTGTCAGGTACATTGTAACTGCCGATGCTACGGTGTTCCCTGCAAAGAAAAAGGTTGAGGTTGATGCCACAAATCGTATGTATAAACTAACTAATGCACTTGTTCGTGCAAATAATACCACAGCTTACCATACTCTGCACGATGCTGAAATTAAGATTAACGGCCGCAAAAGTTATGGTGGTTCGGCTTACTACGATTACATTGATGAACGCGATTCGATTCAAACCATCTTTTTCCCCAAGGTTTACTCCGATAACAACATGAATACCTATGCCGAAGGCACTCTAACTGAGCCCGATAGTTTTATGTTGAGTCCCAATTTTGCGTATATTGGCAATGTTAGCCTTAGCGCTCCTGAAAAATACCTATTCTTTAAGGGTGGGGCTAAACCCATTTATAATTGTCCCGGTTCCATTGGTCAATGGGTGAGGTTTGAATCGCAAATCAATCCTAAGCGTGTGCTAATTCCAATAGATGAAAGCCCCAAAAACATGAACCTCCAACGATTGATTAGTGGGGCTATCGTTGCTGAGGATTCCTTGAAGCTATATGGAGGATTGCTTCGGAGTCGTAAGTACTGGGAGGATTCCTCTTTGGTAAATGCAACCGGCTACATGGAGTTCAATAATAAGAACCGCCGATTCACCATAGCGCCACTGTACAAGTTAGATAATCCTGATACGTGCGGTAATAGTGTAAGCCTCCAAAAAGATTACTGCTGGGCTTTTGGTGAAGGTAATGTGCGTTTACCTATTAAGTTAGGCCATATCAACTCACAAGTTTATGGCAGTGTTATTCATAAACTAGAAAAAAACGAGGCAACTATCGATGCCATAATCAAACTCAATTTTCATTTTAACCAAAAAGCCCTTGAGGCCATGGCCGCCCAGCTCAGTGGTGCCATTACTCTCGATAAGGTTGATTTGAGCCGTAAACTTTACCGTAAAATGCTTTACGATTGGCTTACACCCAAGGAGTTGCCCGAGGCGTTAAATCAGATTTCGCTCTTTGGTGCTTTTACCCAAACGCCTAAAAGCCTCGAAAGTACAATCACCTTATCGGATGTTAAGCTGAGGTGGGATCCTCAAAGTAAATCTTTTGTGTCGGTTGGGAAACTTGGTATTGGCACAATTGGAAATGTTCAAGTAAATAGGTATGTGAATGGATTTATTGAGTATTATAAGGGTAGGTTTAACGATCGCTTTATCCTATATATCCATATTGGCGACACGGAATACTATTCTTTTTACTATGCCAATGGAGTGCTGTTTGTTAACGCTACTAATCCTGAATTCTACAACCCCATTGCTTCGCAAAAATCGAGCGAGCGTAGAGTGAAACCCACAAAAGGAAACATGGGCTTTAGGTATATGATTGGTTCCAAACGCGAACTTAATAAAGCTCAACTACGCTACAAGGAACTTGCCTTTGGTATAAAATCGAATATTGAACCAGAATCTGACAATGAGGAAAAGGAAAAGCCCGAAAACAATTAGGTTGTTAAATGCCCCTTTTCTTCTCCCAAACCACCATGTCAAATATATTTGATCCTTCAATTTTCAGGCGTAGTGCGGTTTTTACGTGATGGAATCCGCTGTTTCCCGCAGCACCTGGGTTTATGAATAAAATATCCCATTGTTTATCGTATTTAACTCGCAGGATATGGCTATGCCCGCATACCAGAACCTTAACCTTATTGGTTTTTAGAATCTCTTTAACTTTTGGCTCATATCGTCCTGGCGTGCCGGCTATATGAGTAATTAGCACGCTTACATCATCAATTGTAAACATTTGGGCTTCAGGATACACCATACGGGTTTTATAATCGTCAATATTGCCGTGAACGGCTCGTAATGGCTTAAAATCAGCAATTTTATCGGCTAATTCAAGTGAACCTATGTCACCCGCATGCCAAATTTCATCGCATGCCTGGAAAAATTCTGTAAGCCCATCATCCCAAAATCCATGTGTATCCGATAGGATGCCAATGTTTTTCATGGTTTTATTCTTAAAATTACCATTCAAAGTTACACACTTCGGCCTAAATTGTAAATTTGCATCAAAGTTGTTATGATCATCTGAGAATTTGGACAAATTGCTTTTATTAACAACATGTTCAGATATAGTGGGAAACGAAAACGCTTTTCACAATAGAGACATTTAGCTATGTTCATCATGACCTTAACCCAAATAAGCGACATTGTAACTTGAATTTTGAATTTTGAATCTCAAACCCCATGCAAATATTCTATGCCCCACAAATAGAAGGTTATGCGTATCAACTCCCCGAAGACGAGTCGAAGCATTGCATTCGGGTGCTGAGGATGCAGATTGGCGATGAACTTTACCTTACCGATGGGCTTGGGAACCTTCATACTGCTCGCATTACCGATGGGAATCCTAAGCGATGCTTAGTTCAGATTGTTTCAACTCAAAAGGAGTTCGGCAAGCGTCCCTTTAACCTTCACATTGCTATTGCCCCAACCAAAAATATCGATAGGTTCGAGTGGTTTCTGGAAAAGGCCACCGAGATTGGCGTTGATACTATTACACCTTTGCTATGCGAGCGTTCGGAACGAAAAGAGGTTAAGGTTGATAGGCTTCAAAAAATCGTTATTTCGGCCATGAAGCAGTCTGTAAAAGCCTATTTACCAATAATCAATGAGATTCAACTGTTTAAAAACTTCATAAAATCGAATCATCAATCCGATATAAAGGCCATAGCCCATTGCAACAGTTGGGATTTAGAGCCGTTTCAAAAGGTAATCCACGCGGGTAGGGATGTTCTAGTCCTCATTGGCCCCGAAGGCGATTTCACACCAGCCGAAGTAAACCTTGCGCTTAATAGTGGATTCACGGGTGTAAGCCTAAGCACATCAAGGCTACGAACGGAAACGGCAGGCGTTGTAGCCTGCCATACCGCAAACCTTGTCAATGGTGTATAACCTTATCCCACAAATAAATCGAGCACATTAAGTGCTTTACTCATCGGAACCTGAAAAAATTCCGTGTATTTGCAGCTTACACAAGTAAAGGTTGTAAATTTTCGATTCTGAACGTTAAAAAGTTTTGCTGCCACACTTCCGGCCATAAAAACTTCGCCCATTTCAAAATCTTTACTTCCACATTTTGAACATGGTTGCTTGGCTCTAACCCTTTTGGTTTTCATCGCCTTGGTTCCTTTTTTCTTTTGATGTTGATTTTTTTAGTCTTCCGGCTTTCCGGAGCGCTTGGTCAATAATCCATTCTATTTGCCCATTGGTGCTACGAAATTCGTCTGCTGCCCATTTTTCCAGGGCAGCAAACTTATCGGGATCGATTCGCAGCACAAATGTTTTCTTTTGTCCCATTGCACACTACTGGTGAAGGGTACCCGTATTAACAACCGGCCTTGCCGATTCATCGGAGCATAGAACCACCATTAGGTTGCTTACCATGGCGGCCTTTTTCTCTTCGTCAAGGTCAACTATCTGTTTCTGCGAAAGCTGATCGAGTGCCATTTGAACCATACCCACAGCCCCTTCAACTATTTTGCTTCGGGCAGCAACTACTGCTGTTGCTTGCTGACGGCGCAGCATGGCCCCTGCAATCTCCGATGCGTAGGCTATATAGTTGATTCTGGCTTCAATCACCTGAATGCCCGCAATATTCAACCTTTCAATCAACTCGTTCTCTAATTTGTGGTTTACCACCTCGCCTCCGGCGCGTAGGGTGATTTCTTCCTCCTCGTGCTCAAAGTTATCGTAAGGAAACATTCCGGCTAATTTGCGGAGTGCGGCATCGCTTTGCACCACAACAAAATGCTCATACTCATCAACCTCAAACGATGCCTTGTAGGTATCCTTAACCCGCCATACAAGAACAAGCCCAACCATTATTGGGTTCCCAACCTTGTCGTTAACCTTAATGGG